>NZ_DASZBY010000112.1:0-52856 GCF_035943795.1 Aliidongia sp.
TGCCGCCATTTGTGGGCCTCTCTCCGGTCGGGCTACGCCCTCCCTGCGTGAGGCCCACAAATGGCATAGCGTGACGGTAACCGGCAGACGATCCACTTATCTCCCGGCTCAAACTGTCCAAACGAACCCGGCCGGCTCTGATTCATGTCGGACCTAACCATCACGAATTTTTGGAAGCCGCGCTTGAATGTGGCGCGCGTCCGATCGAACTCGTTGGTCCGCGGCTGGTTCCAGGAGGAAAGCGGTTGCAAACCTTTTATGGAAGCCCCGCTTTCATTGAGCGATGAACTGAGTGCCGAGAGCGATCCTGCCCGTAGTCCCGTGCTGTTGGTGTCGGCTCCGGGTGCTGTCGGCAAATCGACTCTTGCACGCCAGATCGCTTTTGAGACCGGCGCGATTTACTTAGACTTGGCAGTCTCCGATGCTGTCGGCGCCAATACGCTCAGCGGTGGCCTCGCGAGGTCGGGTCTGTTTCCGCACTGGCAAGCAGGCACCACCACAGCCCTAGTCGACGGCCTCGACGAAGCTCGACTTCGGGTCACCCAGGAGGCGTTCGAAGCTTTCATCGGTGATGTCGCTGCAATCTCGAAGGGCAGATCGGTGCCGACGGTACTGTTCGGGCGAACCGGAGCCATACAGGACACGTGGCTCATTTTGGCGGAACACGGAATCGAGGCACCCGTCCTCGAGATTGGCTACTACCAAGCCCAAGCCGCTGCGGATTTTGCCGAGGCAAGGCTTCGAACGATACGCCCGAACAGTCCGTTTGAGACGACTGAACGCAAGGCGATCGATTTGTTGCTAGCCCGGCTTCGCGAGCAGACAAATAGCGACGGCGACCGATTCGCCGGATACGCCCCTGTTCTCAACACCGTTGCTGAACGGGTCGCCGATGCAAACCCGCAAGGACTGATTGCTAACGTGGAAGCTGGGGGTCAGCCTGTCACGCTCGAAGGCGTCGCCTCGGCAATTCTCGACCGAGAGCGGGGAAAGCTAAACACGCTCCCATTCGAGGACAAGTCGCTTAGCACCCGCTTGTACTCACCCGAAGAGCAACTCGACCGGATCGTGGCGAGGCTTTACCCAAACGTGCCCGATCCCCTCATGCCACCCATGAGCCCCAAGGACGCTCAGATATATTCTTCCGCCCTTGCGACTTGGGTTCCCGATCACCCGTTTCTTGACGGCGGCAACGGCACGTCGTCCGCTGTTTTTGAGGCGTTGATAAGCACCAGGGCTCTTAAGAATCCTGCCTCTAAAGGGGAGGCAGCACAAAAGGAACTGCGTCGCGGGGCTGCCGCGAACCCATTCTTGGCGGAGTTCTATGTGCCGTCCGGAGCGGACAGAGACAATAGTTACCTGCCGCCGGAACACGTCGGAATAGTATACGCCTCTCTTAGGGCGCGGCTCTCCCTCGGAGACTCTGCTAGCTTGTTGGTCGAAGAACCCGAGGATGCCGTTGATGAAGAAGCGTTGACGGCAGAGGTGGAAATTACCATCGAGCGGCATGACTCGGACCGCATCCGTACGCTAAATTTCTCCACGGAGCAGACGGGCGTGCTTCGGTTGGGAGCGTACGTTGAGGACGTTGAAATCACGACGACCAATGGTCACGTGGAGATTGGGCCAGGTGCCGAGTCGATGTTGGTTGCGCCGATCAGCATTCAGTGCAATCGGCTCACCATGACGGCAGAAAGAGTTGTCATAGAGTGCCCGCGTGGCAGCAGCGGCGGTGTCGTTTATCTTGAAGCAAACAGTTTCGACGGGGGAGAAATTACTTCGCTGCCGATCGTGCGCGGGGGCGTGACTTTAACGTGTTCGTGGCCGACCGCTCGAAGCCACCCTTGGACGAGCTTTGCCTCTAATCCAACACCGAAGAGGGCTCCCAAGCTGGACGAAGCCCTTCGCCGGTTCCGGAAGTTCGTTATCGCGTTCCGCTCGCATAGCAAGGGAAATTTGAGGCGCTTCAAAGACAAGATCGAACACGCCCGGATGACCAAAGGTACTGGTCAGGCCGTTTTGGATCTCCTCAAACAAGAGGGAATTCTTACCCTAATGAGCGATGAGATGTACGAGTTAGACCCCGATGGTCTTGGCAGCAAAACTGGGGCGACTTACGCGGATTGCATGACTTGGCAGTTCAATCCGGAAACAGAAGCGTTTCTCACTCGCGCCCTTTGACTCGAATTGACAGTCTCTTGCCTGAAAACGACTGGAGATTGTCAGTCGAACCGACCGCGTCGCGATAAGCAATCACCGTCCAATTTTCTCCGGTCGACGTAGAATGTTCACGCAAAGCGACGCCTGTAGATACGGGCGTCGCTTTGGCCATCAGGTAACAAGCGTAAGATTAGGTTTTGGTTTGCCCTTGAGCTTGGCCACCTCCGCCACTTGTCGTGCTGCCTTTTCCGCGCGCAACTGCATCAGTTCGTCGTGGTCTAGGGCGGCTTGCCGCAGGCGCTTCGCTCGCTCCCCCTTGCCCTCGTTGAAATAGATAGAGAGCATGGCAATCGTCTTATGGCCCGACGTTTTGGCGAGATCGAGCGCATCCCGATGATAAGGCGCCAAGCGGGTCAGCGCGACGTGTCTGAGGTCATGATACGTGAGGTTTGTCGGGTCCTCGGGGTCGAAATCCTTCTCGGCCTCGGGATTGGCGTGCCGCGCCTTGAACCCCGGATCGGACTTGGCTGCGCGAGTGACCGCGTCGGCGAATGCAGCGGTCAACATGGTGGCCGTGTATCCGCCCTCGGATCCCAGCTTCGTGGGGTCGCCGAACAGAAAGCCGTCCGCTCGAGCCGGGATATCCGGCGACTCAATTATCTCCCGGAACAACTCGCCCGCTTCCGGCCGGACCAGGGGAACGTCCCGCTTGGTGCCATTCTTGGTCCTTGGCAGATGGACATATCCATAAGCGCCAAGCTCAGACTCTTCGAGGTGAATGTGTTTCCGCTGGATTCGCCGGATTTCTCCCGCCCGCATGCCCGTTAGAAGTGCAATCCGGGCGCACCAGAGCAGTTGCCAAGGCCCCTTCCCGCACTCGCGCAGCAGGATTTCCTCCTCCCGGACCCGAAGCTCGACCTCTCGCGGGTCAGGCTTCTCTGGACGCGCAACGCCAGATACCGGGTTCTCGACCTTGAGGCCCCATTCCGCTTTCGCAACCCTGAAAATCTTGGACAGAAGATTCATCGGATTGCCGATCGTGGTGGGTGCTTGACCTTCATCGACCCGCTCGTCGCGCCATTCCGCGATCATGGACGACTCTATAGAGGTCAGCGGCCACAGCGCCCAATCGACCCGCTGCCATTTCCGAATCATCGAAAGCTCATTGTCTTTCGGGTGGCCGTCGGGGCGCTTGGCGGTCTCGTTGTCCCGGTAGCGCTCAAGCAGGTCGTTGAACGATGTACCCCGCTCGATCCTCTTATCGACATGTTCGTCGCCGGAGACTTTACCGACGGCTACGTCGATGGCCTTTTGCGCTTCCTCGTACGTATCGAAGGTTTTGTTGATGTTCGTGACGCTCCCATCGGGGAGCTGACGCCGCACTTTGATCTGATAGCTTGCGGGACCGCGCTTGATGGGCTTCGGCATCGGACATCTCCGGGACAACGTTCGCCGCGGTCAGTGTCCCATTTTGTCCCATTAAATGCCAGAGTTTTCCGGGACAAAAGGACTGAATTTCCTATTGCGTCCCACTTTCTGGCGGAGATCCTGGAGAGAATGGCGGACAGGGTGAGATTCGAACTCACGATACCCTCACGGGTACTTCAGTTTTCGAGACTGACGCCTTCAACCACTCGGCCACCTGTCCGCAGTCTTGCCGCCGCGAATGGGGCCTGGTTGAAGACCCCGGAAGCAAGGAGCGGGTAATTAGCGCATGATAATCCGGCTGGCAAGGCGCTTTCGCTCAGGTCATGGCAGCATTCCGCTCAATTCACGTTGACAGTGAAAGGCTCGCCTATATGATGCGCCGCTCCAAACGGGCGGCTTTGGCCCGTCATGTAAATTCAGTCGAAGAAGACCAAACATGTTCGCAGTCATCCGCACCGGCGGCAAGCAGTACAAGGTCGCCGAGAACGACGTCATCAAGGTGGAGAAGCTGGTCGCCGAGGCCGGCTCCTCGATCACCCTCGAGGATGTCCTCATGGTCGGCGACGATGCCGGCACCACGTCCGGCACCCCCGAGCTGTCGGGCGTTTCCGTCACGGCAACCGTGCTGGAGCAGATGCGCGACGACAAGGTGCTGGTCTTCAAGAAGAAGCGGCGCCACAACTATCGCCGCAAGAACGGCCATCGTCAGTATCTAACGGTGCTGCGCATCACCGATATCGTGACGGCCGCGGCAGCGAAGGCGCCGAAGGCCAAGGCAGCTCCCGCCGCTGCAGCCCAGGAGTAAGGTTCGATGGCACATAAGAAAGCTGGCGGTTCATCCCGCAACGGCCGCGACTCAGCCGGTCGCCGCCTTGGTCTGAAGAAGTCGGGCGGCCAGGCCGTCATCGCCGGCAACATCCTCGTCCGTCAGCGCGGCACGAAGTTCTATGCGGGCGCCGGCGTCGGCATGGGCCGCGACCATACGCTGTTCGCGCTGGTCGACGGCTCGGTCAAGTTCCTGCACGGTCGCCTCGACCGCACCTACATCACGGTCGAGCCGGCGCCGGTGGCCGAAGCCGCCGAGTAAAACTCCCCTTCCCACCGGGAAGGTTCGGTTTCGAAGGGGGATGGGTCACCATTCCCCTTTTTCTTTGTCTCGAAAGCCGCCTTAGGTCATGAAATTTCTCGATCAATGCAAGATCTACCTGAAGAGCGGTGACGGCGGGGCCGGCACGGCGAGCTTCCGGCGCGAGAAATTCATCGAGTTCGGCGGACCGGACGGCGGCGACGGCGGACGCGGCGGCGACATCATCTTCGAAGTCGTCGATAACCTGAACACGCTGATCGACTATCGCTACATGCAGCATTTCCGGGCCCAGAACGGCCGGCCCGGCGCCGGCAAGGTCAAGACCGGCCATGGCGGCGAGCACATCGTGCTGAAGGTGCCGGTCGGGACCCAAGTGATGGACGAGGACAAGGAAACCGTCCTCCTGGACTTCACCGAGGCCGGCCAGCGCATCGTGTTCCTGCGCGGCGGCGACGGCGGCTTCGGCAATCACCATTACAAGACCTCGACCAACCAGGCGCCGACTCGCAAGGACCAGGGCTGGCCCGGCCAGGAACGCTGGATCTGGCTACGCCTGAAGCTGATCGCCGATGCCGGCCTGGTGGGATTGCCCAATGCCGGCAAGTCGACCTTCCTGGCCGCGACCTCGCGCGCCAAACCCAAGATCGCCGACTACCCGTTCACCACCCTGAAGCCGCAGCTGGGCGTCGTCGGAGTGGGCGACGAGGAATTCGTGCTGGCCGACCTGCCCGGCCTGATCGAGGGCGCCAGCGACGGCGCCGGCCTCGGTCATCGCTTCCTCGGCCATGTCGAGCGCTGCGCGGTCATCCTGCACCTGATCGACGGCACCGAAGAGGACATCCTCGGTGCCTACAAGCTGATCCGCAAGGAACTGAAAGCCTATGGCGGCGGCCTCGTCGACAAGCCCGAGGTGATCGGGCTCAACAAGGCCGACGCCATTCCCGAGGACGAGCTCAAGGCGAAGGTCGCCAAGCTGAAGCGCTCGTCCAAGCGGCCGGTCTATGTGCTGTCCGGCGCCACCGGCGCCGGCGTGCCCCCCGTGCTCCATGCGTTGCGCGCCGAGATGACGGCGAAGCGCGCGGCCCGCGAAGAGGCGTCCCGCGCCGCGTTCGACACGCTCTAGCCGGCCATGACCAGCCCGCATCGCCTTGCCCAATCCCGACGATTGATCGTCAAGATCGGCTCGGCGTTGCTGGTCGATCCTGAAACCCTGGAGATCCGCCGGCGCTGGCTCGACGCGTTGGCCGACGATGTCGCTGCATGCCGGGCACGCGGCCAGGAAGTGCTGATCGTGACGTCCGGCGCCATCGCGGTCGGACGCAGCGGCCTCGGCCTCGCCCATCGGCCGGTCAAGCTCGAGGAAAAGCAGGCGGCCGCCGCCGTCGGCCAGATCCGCCTGGCCCAGCTCTATCAGGAAACTCTCGCCCGCCACGGCCTGTCGGTCGGCCAGATCTTGCTGACCCGCGAGGATACCGAGGCGCGGCGCCGACACCTGAACGCGCGAGCCACGATCAACCAGCTGCTGGCGCTGGGCGTCGTGCCGGTGATCAACGAGAACGATACGGTCACCACGTCGGAGATCCGCTTCGGCGACAACGACCGGCTGGCGGCCCGTGTCGCGCAGATGATCTCGGCCGACACGCTGATCCTGCTGTCCGACATCGACGGGCTCTATACCGCCAACCCGCGCACCGACTCGACCGCACGCCACCTGCCGGAGATCGCCGAACTGACGCCGGAGATCGAGGCGATGGCCGGCCCGCCCCTGCCTGGCATGAGCTCCGGCGGCATGGTGACCAAGCTGGCTGCCGCGCGCATCGCCATGGCCGCCGGCTGCCGCATGCTGATCGCGCAGGGCCATGTCGACCATCCGCTGGCCGCGATCGAGGCCGGCGCCCGGGTTTCCTGGTTCCTGCCGTCGGCCGAGCCGCTGACCGCGCGCAAGCGCTGGATCGCCGGCAGCGTGGCGCCATCGGGCACGGTCGTGGTCGACCTGGGCGCGATCAAGGCATTGCATTCCGGGCGCAGCCTGCTGCCGGCCGGCATCGTCGCGGTCGAGGGCGCGTTCGAGCGCGGCGACGCCATCCTGGTGCGCGGCCAGGACGGCCATGTCATCGCGCGCGGGCTGACCGCCTACGCAAGTGCCGATGTCGCGTTGCTGCTCGGCCATAAAAGCGGTGAAATCGAGAACCTGCTCGGCTACCGTGGCCGGGACGAGATCATCCACCGCGACGATCTGGTCGTGGGTTGAGGCGCGCTCGGGTGTCGCCTGAGGGATTTCGAGTATGGCGGTAAACCTGGCCGGCGTGGCCGACGATAGCCTGGCGATGGCGATGGAAGCACTGGGCCAGCGCGCCCGGGCGGCAGCCGGCATCCTCGCCAATGCTTCAACCGACGCCAAGAACCGGGCGCTGCGCGCAGCAGCCTCCGCGATTCGAGCCGATGCCCCCGCCATTCTCGCCGCCAACCGGCGCGACCTCGCGACCGCGACCGGCCGGACCATGACACCGGCGATGATCGACCGGTTGACGCTCGACGACCGCCGGATCGAAGCGATGGCCGTGGGCCTCGAAGAGGTGGCCGCCCTGCCCGACCCGGTCGGCACCATCGAGTCGGTCGTGACGCGACCGAACGGCTTGCGCATCGAAAAGGTGCGCGTGCCGCTGGGCGTGATCGGCATCATCTACGAGAGCCGGCCGAACGTGACCGCCGATGCCGCGGCGCTCTGCCTCAAGGCCGGCAATGCCGCGATCCTGCGCGGCGGCAGCGAGAGCACCCATTCGTCGGCCGCGATCCTGGCAGCGCTCGCCACCGGGCTTGAAGCGGCCGGCCTGCCCGGCGACGCGATCCAACGCGTGCCGAGCCAGGATCGCGCCGCCGTCGGCATCCTGCTGACGCTCGACCGCTACATCGACGTCATCATCCCGCGCGGCGGCAAATCGCTGATCCAGCGCGTCGCGGCCGAAAGCCGGATCCCGGTGCTGAAGCATCTCGACGGCATCTGCCACGTCTATGTCGACAAGGCGGCCGATCTCGCCAAGGCGCGTGCCATCATCCTGAACGCCAAGCTGCGCCGGACCGGCGTGTGCGGGTCGGCCGAGACCCTGCTGGTCGACCGCGCGGTCGCGGCCAGCCACCTGGTCCCCATGCTGGCGGACCTGATCGGCGCCGGCTGCGAGATCCGCGGCGATGCCGAGACCTGCGCGCTCGACGATCGGGTCCTGCCGGCGACCGAGGAAGACTGGTCGACCGAATATCTGGCCCCGATCCTGTCGGTCCGGATCTTGGGCGGGGTCGACGAGGCCATCGCCCATATCGCGACCTATGGCTCGCAGCACACCGAATCGATCGTGACCGAGGATCCCGAGGCGGCCGAGCGGTTCCTGGCCCGGGTCGACAGCGCCATCGTCATGCACAACGCGTCGACCCAGTTCGCCGATGGCAGCGAGTTCGGCATGGGGGCCGAGATCGGCATCTCGACGGGCAAGCTGCACGCGCGCGGCCCGGTCGGCGTCGCCGAACTGACCAGCTATAAATATCGCGTGCGCGGCAACGGGCAGACCAGACCCTGAAAACCCCCCATCCGAACCGGCGGGCCGCCGCCGGCACGCTGGCCCTGTCGCCGAGCCTGGGCGATCGCCGCACCCGCAAGATCGGGTTGCTGGGCGGATCGTTCAACCCGGCGCACCGCGGCCATCTCCACATCAGCCAACTGGCCCTGAAGCATCTCGACCTGGACGAGATCTGGTGGCTCGTCTCGCCGCAGAACCCGCTGAAGCCGGTTACGGGCATGGCACCGCTGGCCGAGCGGGTCGCGCAGGCCGCGGCCGTTGCGCAACATTCGCATATCCGGGTTACGGATATCGAGGTCACGCTCGGTACCCATTACACGGCCGATACTTTGACGGCTTTGAGGAAACGCTTCCCGGCCGCTCATTTTGTCTGGCTGATGGGTGCCGACAACTTGCGGCAGATCGCCCGATGGGAGAGCTGGACCGAGATCTTCCGGCTCACTCCCATTGCAGTTTTCGCGCGTCCGGCTTATTCTTTGTCGGCGCTCGGCAGTTTGGCCGCGCGCCGTTTCGCACGCCATCGGATGTTTCCCGGTTCGGCTCGGCGCCTCGCAGCGGCACCGACGCCGGCATGGGTGTTTTTCGCGACGCGGCTCGATCCGCTGTCGGCGACGGCCATCCGGGTGCGACGGCGTCGTTCGGTCTTCGCGCCCCGGGTGCGAAACGACGCGCCCGCCACGAGTCAGATATCCTAAGGGGATAGATTATCGCCAAGAAGCCCACGGCAGCCGAGCCCATTGCCATCGTCGAGCCTTCCTTGCTGGACGTCATCGTCGCCACCCTGGACGACGGCAAGGCCGAAGAGATCGTCGCCATCGACCTGCGCGGCAAATCGTCGATCGCCGACCACATGGTCGTGGCGTCGGGCCGGTCGACCCGCCAGGTGACCGCCCTTGCCGAACAGGTCGCGAGCAAGCTCAAGGACATGGGCCAGGGCCGCGTCTCGATCGAGGGCAAGACGCAGGGCGATTGGGTGTTGCTCGATGCCGGCGACGTCATCGTCCACATCTTCCGGCCGGAAGTGCGCGAGTTCTACAAGCTCGAAAAGATGTGGAGCGGCCCGACCGAGCTGCTGCAGGTCGCCCAGCAAGCCTGATCCGGCCTTGCGCGCGACCCTGATCGCGGTCGGCCGCGCGAAGCCCGGGCCGGCGCGTGATCTGTTCCTGGATTATGCCCAGCGCCTGTCGCCGCCCCTGACCCTGGTCGAGGTCGAGGAGAAGCGGCCCCTGCCTTCGGCACAACTGAAGGCGCGCGAAGCCGAACTGCTGCTGGCGGCCGTGCCCAAGGGCGCGACCGTGCTGTTGCTGGATGAGCGCGGCCGAGATTTCACCAGCCCTGCCTTTGCCGGGCGGATCGGCCAATGGCGCGACCAGGGCGTCGCCGATCTGGCCCTGCTGATCGGCGGTGCCGACGGCCATGGCGATGCCGCGCGCGCGCGTGCCGATCTGGTCCTCTCGCTCGGCAAACAAACTTGGCCGCACATGCTGGTCCGCGCACTCGTCGCCGAGCAGCTTTATCGCGCGCAGACCATCCTCGCCGGCCACCCCTACCACCGGGAATAGCCGCCGAGGATCGTCCGAGTCGTCAGGCCGTGCGACGGTGCCGCAGCAGGCCTAGACCGCCCAACCCTGCGCCGAACAGCGCGAGGGACAGCGGCTCCGGTACCGAGGTCCCATTCGTCGTGAAATCGAGCTGGTTGATGCCGAGGTCGCCCTGCTTCGGAAAGCTGGGGTTTCCGACATTCACGAGGAACGTCACATAGCTGATGTCGGCCGCGCTCGACTGGCCGCCGATGAACACCGCCGAATTGTCGCCGGCCGAAGACGAGTTGCCCGAGACCGACACTTCGCCCAGCAGGACGTTGGTGGTGCTCCAGAAATCCATGTATCCGGTGAACGCGCCGAACGTGTCGGACTCGATCTGGGTGCCGACGGCACTGACCGGCGTCGAAAAGCCGACGATGAATGAGTCGCTGTCGTTCGGCTGGAACAGCACAGAGTCGCCGTTTGCAAAATTGCCGTTCCAGGTGGTGCCCTGCTGATTGATCAGCAGCTGCCCGCTGGACGAGGCGACATGCACGCTCTCCGAACCCACGGGCTCGAATACCGGTGTGCTGAGGGTGCTGCCATCCGCGCCGAAAGCGCTCCAGGCGACCGTGTTGTTGGCATTGAGCTGGGCGCGAGACGTGTCCGCGATGATGCCCGCCATGGCCGGAGCAGCGCAGATCGATCCGGCGGTCGCGAGAGCAGCGAGCATGAGTGTATGGAAACGCATGAAGAGACCTCCCCTGATTAAGGCCCGCCATTGCAGCGGCCACTCGCCCCGGGCAGGGCGGACGATAAGGATCAGGACGGTCTCAGACGGCGGCCAAGCCATCGCACTATCGGGGTAAGCAAAAAGCCGGCCAACAAGGTTAATGAAACATTATCAATGGTTTGGAAAAATATCTCTTTCAGTTGTGTAACCTTTTCCGACACTACAGCTCCTCGTTGACGGTCCTGGCGCGCCAGTTATAGAGCGCGCCGACCGCCATCAGCACGCAGGTGCCGAGGAACACAGACGGCATGCCGAAATGGCCGCCGAAGAACCCGCCCAGCACCGGTCCGATCACCTGGCCGGTATATTGTGCGGAGGTCGCGTAGCCCAGCATGGTTCCGGCCAGGCCGTCCGGCACGTTGTGACGGATGACGGCCGTGATGCAGGGCAGCAGGCCGCCGAGCGCCAGGCCCATCAGGAAGCGCAGCAGGACCAGCTGCCAACTCGCGGTCACGAAGGCCTGCGGGATGAGCAGCAGCGCCGACACGGCGAGCGCGCCCACGATGACGTTCCAATGACCGACCCGGTCGGCAAGCTGGCCCAGCCGGGCGGCCGACAGGATGCTGCCCAATGCCGCCGCGGACATGACGACGCCGGCGACCAGCGTGACGTTGGCCGGATCCGCCACCAGCTGCGCCACATAGACCGTGATGATCGGCTCGATCGACATGTTGGCGACCATGAGCAGCGTGCCGGTCACCAGCATGGCGACGATCGGCCGGGGATCGGATATCGACGACCAGCCGATGCGCGCCCGGATCTTCCGCTCCGCCTTCGTGGGCCGCGCCTCGCGAATGAGGAAGCAGGTCGCGAGGAACGTCAGGAAGATGACGCCGCCCGCCGCCAGGAAGGTGCCGCGGATGCCGATCAGCGGCGGCAGCGCGCCGCCGATCAGCGGGCCCACGAGGTTGCCGGCCATGATACCTGAGGATAGCGTGCCGAGCGCCCAGCCGGACCGGGCCTTCGGTGTCTGGGTCGCGACCAGGATGGTCGACCCGGAAGCATAGCCGCCGGCGAGCCCGACCAGCAGACGAAGCGCCGTCAATTGCCACACATCGGCGGCCATGCCCATCAGCGACATGGCGATAGCCATGCCGAGGCTGGCGCGGATCAGCATGAGCTTGCGGCCATAGCGGTCGGCCAGGCGGCCCCAGACCGGCGCGACCAGGGCGGCGGCGAAGAACGTCGCCCCATAGGCCACGCCCGACCATTGGACGATCGCCGCATGATCGCTGATGCCCAGCTGCTCGACATAAAGCGGCAGGAACGGCAGCAGCAGCGTCATCGAGACGATGGTGGTGAAGGAGCCGACGAGGCAGACGTAAAGGTTGCGCTGCCAATGGGTTTCGGAATCCCTCGCGCCGTCCCTGCCCTCGAGCATGTTTTCCCTCACGCTGATTGGTATACCGAAATGGTATCCGATTTCAGCGGCCGGATACAGGCTGGTGCCGGCTGGCGGGTATGCTTGGGGCGAGCGGCTGCTAATCCTCGCCCTTGCTCGACCGCAGCTTCTTCAAATCGCCGCGCTTGCCCTTGGATTCGAGCCGCCGCTTCTTGCTGCCGAGCGTCGGGCGGGTCGGGCGGCGGTGGATCGGCGCGATCGCGGCTTCGCGTACCAGGGCGATCAGCCGATCGAGCGCGTCCTGGCGATTGCGGTCTTGGGACCGGAACTGGTCGGCCTGGATGATCAGCACGCCGTCGAGCGTCAGGCGCCGTCCGGCGAGCTTCATCAGCCGCGTCCGCACCGGCTCGGTCAGGGCCGGCGACAGGGCGACGTTCCAGCGCAGTTCGACCGCGGTCGAGACCTTGTTGACGTTCTGCCCGCCCGGACCGGACGCGCGCACGAAGCTCTCGTCGAGCTCCCGTTCATCGAGGAAGATGCTGTGGGTGATCTCGATCATGGCGCCAGGTTTGGCGGCGACTCGCCCAGGTCCCAGAACAGGCCGGTCATGATGCGCAGACCTTCGCGCAGAACCGGGGCCAGCCCATGCTCGTTCGGGGCATGCTGGCTGCATCCGGCGTAGGAGTGCGGCACCCAGATCGTAGGCATGCCGAGCAGTTGGGCGAAGAGGTCGTTCGGCAGCGAGCCGCCGAGATTGGGCAGCACCGCCGGCTCCCGGCCAGCGGAACGCGCGACCGATCTGACCGCCCATTGCGCCGCCGGATGCTGCGGATCGAGCCGGGTCGCGTTGAAATACCCCTTGTCCGCCGGCGCGACGACGACCTCGGGAAATCCCGCCGCGGCTAGATGGCGGCGGATCGCCGGCAGGAACGTCTCCGGGTCCCGGTCGACCGTAAAGCGCATCTGGCAATGGGCGCGGGCCCAGGGCGGAATCGCGTTCACCGGCGCGTCGGGATTGCCGGCCTTCATGGCCAGCACTTCGAAGGTGTTCCAGGCGAAGACCTTTTCGGCCGGAGTCAGGCCGGGCTCGCCCCAGCCGGGATCGATCTCCGGTGCATCCGGACCGCCGTCGACCGACAGGCCGACCAGGCAGGCCCGCACGCTTTCGGGAATGGCGGCCGGTTTCAGCTCCGGCACCTGGATCGCGCCGGTCGGACCGACCAGGCTCGCAATCGCGTGCATCAGCCGGATCGCCGGGTTGGCCAGCAACCCGCCCCAATTGCCGGAATGATGCCCCCCGGCGCGCAGGTCGATCGAGAGGTCGAAATTGAAGGCGCCCCGTGCGCCCATGAATACGGTGGGGCGATGGGCCTCCAGCCGCGGCCCGTCCGACGCGATCAGCAGGTCGGCCGACAGTAGCGCCCGCTCCGCTTCGCAGAATTCGCGCAAGCCGGTCGAGCCCACCTCCTCGGCCATTTCCAGCAGGAAGCGCAGGTTGAAGCCCAGCCGTCCCCGCGCCTCGCGCACGGTCTGCAGGGCAGCGAGATTGACGGAATGCTGGCCCTTGTTGTCGGCGACGCCGCGACCGTAGATCCGGTCGCCGTCGCGGTCGAGCCGCCAGGGATCGCGGCCGTCGGCCCATTGCCCTTCCTGGCCGCGCACCGTGTCGCCATGACCGTAGACCAGGACGGTGGGCAGGGACGGATCTTCGTCGATCGTGCCGACGCCGATGGGCGGGCCGCCCACCACGGGATTGTCATAGATGCGGAACTGGCCGCCCAGCGTCTCGAAGGTCGGCCTGATCTCGCTGGTCAGGTAGTCCGACAGATGGGGCGCGCCGCGCGGATCCTGGCTCTCGGTCGGAATGGCAACGCGACGGGCCAGTGCCGCCAGGAACGTGCCGTCGTCGAATCGAGCCGATGCCAGATCGAGCACATCTTCCCGCGTTACCATGGCAATCCTCCGTCGATAGAACGACGGCCAAGGTCTCACGCGCGGAGCGATGCGTCAAAAGAAGCTATCCATCAAAAAAACAGGGCGGGCTCTCGAACCCGCCCTGTTCCATGAAGGAACCCCAGGACCGATCAGCTCGGCGACCGGAGCTTGCCCAGCTCTTGTTGATTGAGCTGCTCGGCATCGTGGTCGGTACTCTTGCTGCCCGACGTCTTGGTGCTGTCCATCGCCTTGTGATGGGCCTTGTGCGACGCCTTGTGCATCGACGACTGATCGGCCGAACCGGACTGGCTCATGTCCGAATTGGACTGGGTGCTGCCCTGGGCCGGAGAAACCGCCGACGTGCTGTCCTTGGAGGACATCGGCGCCGTGTCCTGCGGCATGTTGGTCGAGGAATTGTTCGGCGTGGTCATGCCGGGGGACGCAGCGGCGGGTGCGCTGCTGTCGGGTGCGGTGGCGCTCGGCGGCGTGGCGGTCGGCCCGCTGCTGCTCGATTGAGCGAGTACCGGGCTTGCGATCCCGATCAAAGCCAGCGACGCGACGGTCATCATCAGCTTGTTCATGGACTTTACTCCCATTTCCAGACTGGGCTGCGGCCCATGCCTGTACTCTAAACAGGCCTGCTCGGGGTTCGGTTCCCGCCGGTCCGGTCCTTCGCTCAATGGAAGTCGCGCGAGCGGATCTTCAGGTCGCGCTGATCCTCGCCCGGCCGGAGCACTTCGTCAGCCCTCGCATAGGGCACGTCCAGCTTGCGATCCCAATCGAGATCGCCCAGTTCCGCACTGAGATCGATCAGGTGTTCTGCGACCAGATGCAGCACGATGCCCTCGCGCTGCAGGCGGCCCTGGACCGCGACCAGGGAGCCGCCCATGACGATGCGTCGGTATTTTTCGAACCGGTCCTTCCAGATGATGATGTTGGCGACGCCGGTCTCGTCCTCGATGGTCAGGAAGATCGTGCCGTTGGCCGTGCCCGGCCGCTGGCGCACCAGCACCAGTCCTGCGACCATGACCCGCCGGCCGTCCCGGGTCTGGCCGAGCGCCTCGGTCTTCAGAATGCCGCGCGCCGTCAGGCTGTCCCGAAGGAAGGCTACGGGGTGCCGTTTCAGCGACAGGCTGGTCGCCGCATAGTCGGCCACGACATGCTCGCCCAGCTTCATCGGCGGCAAGGCCACCGACACCTCCTGCGCTATCGGCCCATCGAGTGCTGCGAACAGCGGCAGCCGGTTGGTCTCGATGCCCTTGATTGCCCAGAGTGCCGCCCGACGATCCATCCCAGCCATCGAACGGAAGGCATCGGCCTTGGCCAGGCATTCGAGCGAACGGGCATTCAATCCGGTGCGGCGCGCGAGTTCCTCGGGGGTGTTGAAAGCGCCATGGGCGCGGGCCGCGATCACCTTCTGCGCCTCGTCCTCGGCCATGCCCTTGATGAGGCGGAAGCCGAGCCGGAGCGGCTTCACGGCACCACCGGCTTCGAGCGTGCAATCCCAATCGCTGTCATTGACGTCGATCTCGCGCACCTCGACCTGATGGTCGCGGGCGTCGCGCACGATCTGGGCCGGGGCATAGAAGCCCATGGGCTGGCTGTTGAGCAAGGCGCAGGCAAAGACCTCGGGGTGGCGCCATTTCAGCCAAGACGAGACATAGACCAGCAGCGCAAAACTGGCCGCATGGCTTTCCGGGAAGCCATAATTGCCGAAACCTTCGATCTGCTTGAAGCAGCGCTCGGCGAAATCCCGGTCGTACTTGCGGGCGACCATGCCCTCGATCATGCGGTCGCGAAAATTGCCGATCGTCCCGGTCTGCTTGAAGGTCGCCATGGCGCGACGCAGTTCGTCCGCCTCGCCCGCCGTGAAGCCGGCCGCGACCATGGCGATGCGCATGGCCTGTTCCTGGAACAGGGGCACGCCGAGCGTCTTTTCCAGAACCTGCCTGAGGGCCTCGCTGGGATAGGTCACCTTCTCCTTGTCATCGCGCCGACGCAGGTAGGGATGCACCATGTCGCCCTGGATCGGGCCCGGGCGCACGATCGCGACCTCGATGACCAGATCGTAGTATTTCCGGGGCTTGAGCCGCGGCAGCATGCTCATCTGGGCGCGGCTTTCGATCTGGAACACGCCGATGGTGTCGGCCGCGCAGATCATGTCATAGACGCCCTTCACGCCCTGCGGGATCGACGCCATCGTATGTCGGCCCCCGTGATGCTGCTCGATCAGGTCGAACGCCTTGCGCACGCACGTCAGCATGCCGAGCGCCAGGACATCGATCTTGAGGATCCGCAGCGCGTCCAGATCGTCCTTGTCCCATTCGATCACCGTCCGATCCTTCATGGCGGCGTTCGAAATCGGCACCAGATCGCCGAGCGGTCCCCGGGTGATGACGAAGCCGCCGACATGCTGGGAAAGATGGCGCGGAAAACCGGTCAGCTCCTGTGCCAGCATCAGGGTGAGCGCCAGGCGCTTGTCGCCCGGATCGAGCCCCAGTTCGCGCACCCGCGCCTCCGGCAAGCCGTCCTGGCTCCAGCCCCAGATCGTGCCGTTCAAGGCGGCGACGGCGTCGGCCGACAGGCCCATCACCTTGCCCACATCGCGCAAGGCCGCACGCATGCGATAGCAGATGACGGTGGCGGCAAGCCCCGCCCGCTCGCGGGTATAGTGATCGTAGATATGCTGGATCACTTCCTCGCGCCGCTCATGCTCGAAATCCACGTCGATGTCGGGTGGCTCGTTGCGGTCACGCGACAGGAAGCGCTCGAACAGCGTGTTGCCCTCGGCCGGATTGATCTCGGTGATGGTCAGGCAATAGCACAATGCCGAATTGGCGGCCGAGCCCCGTCCCTGGCACAGGATCGGCGGTTCGCGGGTCCGCGCGAAACGGACGATGTCGTGAACCGTCAGGAAATAGGGTTCGTATTTCAGCTCGGCGACCAGGGCCAGCTCGTGGTCGACCTGCTTGCGTACCATGTCCGGCACACCTTCCGGATAGCGGTCGCGCACTCCCTGTTCGACCCGGAACACGAGTTCCTCGGCGACGGTGCGACCTTCCAGTCCTTCCTCGTCCGGGTATTCGTACTTCAAGTCATCCATGTTGAACCGGCAGCGCTCGGCGATCTCGATCGTCCGGGCCAGCGCATCCGGATAGAGCCGGAACAGGCGCGCCATTTCGACACCCGGCTTCAGATGACGCTCGGCATGCGCCTCGAGGCGGCGGCCGGCCTGCTCGATGGTGCACTTGAGGCGGACGCAGGCCAGCACATCCTGCAGCACGCGACGTTCGGGCACGTGGTAGAGTACGTCGTTGGTCGCGACCAGGGGCGTGCCGGCGCGTTCGGCGATGGCGGCAAGCCAGGCGAGCCGTTCCGCATCGTCGCCGCGATAGCGATGCTGTCCGGCCAGATAGCAATTCCCAGCAAAGGCTTGTCCGTCTTTTCTCAACTGCTTTTCGAAGATCGGATCCGCGTCGTCGGGCGGCAGCACGATCAGGACCTGGCCCTCGGCGTGGGCCGACAGATCGGCAGCATCGAGCCAGCATTCGCCCTTGGGCGCCCGGCGCTTGCCGATCGTCAACAGCCGCGACAGGCGATGATAGGCCGCCTTGTCGGTCGGCAGGCAGACCACGCTCGGCCGGTTGCGGAAATCGAGCCGGCAGCCGATGATGCAGCGCATGCCGCTGCCCTTGGACTCGACCCAGGCCCGCACCACGCCGCCCAGCGTATTGCGGTCGGTAATGGCGATCGCCCGATGGCCATAGAAAGCGGCTTGGCGCGCCATTTCGGCCGGATGCGACGCGCCTTCGAGAAAGCTGAAATTCGTGGTGACGGTCAGTTCCGCATAATCGCTCATGCGAAGAACCCGTGCAGGAACCAGGCGGGTGCGGTTTCCGGCCGGTAGAGGCCGCGGCGATACAGCCAGAAGCGCCGCCCCGCCTCGTCCTCGACCCGGTAATAGTCGCGGATGCCGTCGGTGCCGGCCTCGGGTTCGCGCCACCATTCGAGCGCGATGCGCTCCGGCCCCTCGGCCCGGCGCACCCGATGCGGGATCCGGCGCCAGCGGAACATCAGCGGCGGATCGTCCGGCACCGGCGCCATCACCTCGATCGGGTCGGGATGGGCCAGCAGCCGGATCGGCCGCGGTCGTGCGACCGGCCAATCCTGCGGCCGCTTGTCCCGATGCCGGTCGTCCAGCACCGAGACGGCACGCGCCGCCCGCTCCGGCAGATGGCTGTTCTCCGGGATCAGGCGTAACACGTTGCGCGCGCCCAGCCGATTGGCTAGGCGGTCGACCAGCGGCGCCACCGCGCCGCCGTCCGCCTTGGCATCCAGGCCCAATTGCCGGGGCGCCATCGGTTCGACCGCGAGCACCCGCAGCTGCATCACCTCGATGCCGAAGCCGGGCGCGATCTCCCCGATCTTCTCGGTCAGCAAGCGGGCCAGATGATCCGGCTGGTGGCTGGGCCGGCTGGTACCAACGCCGATACGCTCGACCCGGGCATCGATGCGGAAACAGGCGAGTTCGAGGTGGCGCGCACCCAGCCCTTCCTCTTCGAGCTGGCGGCACAGCAGTGCCATCAGCTGGACCAGCCCATGCTCGATCGCATCGGCAGTCGAGATCGGCTCGGCCAGAATGCGTCGGACAAGGCGCGGCATGATCGGCTGGCGGGGCGAGATCGGCTCTTCCACCAGGCCCAGCGCCTGGTCGAGCCGGCGCGCCACCGCTTCGCCGAACCGCGGGGTGAGCGGCGCGCGCGCCATGCCGTAGAGATCGCCGATCCGCTTCAGGCCGAGACGCCTGAGGTCCTGGGTGATCTCGGGAGACAGGCGCAATCCCGCGACCGGCAAGGGCGCCAGGGCCTTGCGCGCTTCCCCCGGCGCCAGGACGCGGATCGACGACGCCGGCAGATCGTCATAGCGTGCCACGGCCCAGGCGGCCCCCGGCGTGTCGGCGACGGCGGCCCGGGCGGCAAAATTGAGACGGGCGGCGCGCGCGACCAGATCCTGGGCGAGCGCCTGCTCGCTCTCGACCAGCGGCACGCAGCCGGTAACATCGAGCCAGATGCCGTCCGGACCATCGACCGAGGTCCAAGGGCTGAAACGGCTGCACCAATCGGCGAAATCGGCAAGCGCCTTGGCGTCGCCGGCCGGATCGGCATCGACCAGCCGCAGCTCGGGCACCCGGGCGCGCGCATCGGCCACGCTCATGCCTGGCGCCAGACCAACGAGCGCCGCCGCCGGATCGACCGCGGCCAGCACCCGTCGCCCCGCGATATCGGCGACCGTGACGAGGGGCGGCCCGTCAGGCGATCTGTCGCCTCGCCGGCGATGCACCCGATCGGTCGCCCAGTTCCTGAGCCACAGCGACAGCACGCGCCGCATCATCCTCCTCCACCAGCCAATGACCATATCCTTGTTCGCCGGTCGGCACGGCCCCGCGGCAGCGCTCCAAGCTGACCTGCCACCGCCCCCGCATCAGGCCGAAGTCGCGCGGAATCTCCTGGCCCGGCACAGGCAGCGCGCTGGGTGCCGAGGCGACCCGCCAACGCGTCACCGCAGCCGTCGCCTTGCCGCCGTCGGCCGGGCGCAGCACCAGGCCCAGCCCACCGACGCTCTCGGCCGCGAGCTGCAGCCGGCGGCTTGCCGTGAGGTCGAGCCGATACGGTTCGCCCAGCACGGCGGCCAGGCCGGGGGTCTTCAGCCCCTCCTCCATGGCCCAGAGCAGATCCGCGTCGCGCCGGGTCCGTGCCAGGATCAGCCGGTCCGGCGCCAAGCCCAGCCGCTGCAACCCCGGTCCGTACAGGTCCGGGTCGGCGAGGCACCAGAGCACCGGCCCCTGCACCGCGAGCCCGACCAGCAGGCGGATGGCGAAGCCGCTCGACGCCGCCCGGTCGGCCCCTTCGCCGACGATCTCATGCAACGCGCCGCGCGCGAGCCCGCCTTCGGGCAGCATCCGGTCGATCGCATCGAACCCGGTCGGCGCCACCCCCGCCGCGGCCCGCCCCGGCCCTTCGAGCCGGCGCAGAGTCGCCCGGAGCGCCGCCAGAGCCGCGTCCTTCCTGCCGCTGCCGAGCTGTACCAGGGTTGCCACGTGTCACCATCGATATGTTCACTCTTTGTTCTATCACGATGGTGCGTGAGGTCAAGGCGACGTATCGCGCCCCTCTGGCATCAGACGAACCCGGACGCCCTCACCGTGCGAAATTCGGGATCTTCTGCCGCACGATCTCGATCACCGTCTCGGCCTTGATGCGCGTGCGGGTGACGGCGGCGCGCTTGACCGCGTCGATCGCGATCACCTTGAGGCGCACCGCATGCAGCACGGCCAGCATGGTGACCGGATCGCCGTCGCAGACATGGCGGTAGACATGACCGATCGCCGGACCGGTGAGGCCGGTCGCTTCCAGGATCAGGAGCGGGGTGAACGGGCCGAACTCCGCCTGCGGGTCGGCCGTGGCAACGATCTTCACCAGCGCGATGCAGGCCTCCGCGGCCGCCTGGTCGCCCTGAACCAGCTTGAACACGGCATTGGCCGGCGTGTCGTCGACGTCGATCCGGTCGGGGCGCGGCGGCGTCTTGGCACCCATCCAATCGGGGCGGTCCCGCTCGGTCTTTTCCTGGGGCGGTTTGCTCATCTTCGATCCGGTCGTCGCGGCGCGCTGGTCTCATCGGCGCCGATCGCCCATAATAGCGGCACTTGCGAGCCCAGGTCTCGTGACCCGTCACGTTTTGCGGAGGCAAGCCATGTACCCGACCGACGACGAAACCAGCGCCCGCCTGCAGGCCCAGTACGAGCGCACCAACGAACTGGTGCGCGGCATGGCCGAACCGTTCCAGGACCTCTGGTCCTATGCCGACAACCGGGCGGCGGTGAAGGTGCTCGACGGTACGGTCTATGGCGTCTCGGAAATCACCGAGGCCTTGCGCGATCCGGCCGAACAGCTGTGGCTGACCTTCGCCCTGCTGGATGCCGACGAGGGCGACATCGGCTCGTTCGAGCAGCTGGCATCGCCCGGCGGCACGCTCGTGCTGAAGAGCCGCCCGCTCGGCACCATCACCTTGCGCTACGACCTGATCGCGGCGGTGCTGGTCGACGAGGATGCGCCGGAAGAGGACGACGGCGAGGAAGAAGACCTGCCGTCGGCCGAAGCGGCCGCCTGAACCTCGTTTCCGAGGCCCAGGCAGGGCGCGTCGTCAGCCCTTGACGAGCGGGCAGCCGCCATCCTTGAGCGGACGATAGACCTCTTCGCCCGGCATCGTCTTCAGCACCTTGTAGAGATCCCACTCGCCCTTGGATTCGGCCGGCGTCTTCGCCTGCAGCAGGTACATGTCGTGGACCATGCGGCCATCCTCGCGGATATAGCCGCCGTGCGAGAAGAAATCGTCGACCTTGTTGGCATGCATCCAGGCCAGCACCTTCTGCGTGTCCTTGGACCCCACCGCCTTGACCGCCTTCAAGTAATGCATAACCGAGGAATAGACGCCGGCCTGGTACGACGACGGCATCAGCCCGTCCTTGGCGAAGAAGCGCTTGGCGAAGGCCCGGGTCTCGTCGTTCAGATCCCAGTAGAACCCTTCGGTGAAGATCAGGCCCTGCGCCGTCTCCAGCCCCAGCGCATGCACGTCGTCGATATTCACCAGCATGCCGGCCAGCTTCTGCCCACCGCTGACGATACCGAACTCGTGGGCCTGCTTGACCGAGGTCTTGGTGTCGCCGCCGGCATTGGCCAGCCCGATGACCTTGGCCTTGGACGCCTGGGCCTGCAGGAGGAACGACGAGAAATCGGCGGTGCCGAGCGGCGCATTGACCGAACCCAGGACCTTGCCGCCCTGGCGCACGACCTCGGCAGTGGTATCCCGTTCCAGCGCATGACCGAAGGCATAGTCGGCCGTGATGAAGAACCAGCTATCGCCGCCCTGCTTGACCATGGCGCCGCCCGTGCCATGGGCCAGCGCATAGGTATCGTAGGTCCAGTGAATGCTGTTGGGCGAACAAGCCGAGCCGGTCAGGTCGGACGAGCCGCCGGCCGAGATCAGGAAGATCTTGTTCTTGTCCCGGGTGATCTGCTGGACCGCCAAGGCGACGGCCGAATTCGGCACGTCGGAGATGACGTCGACCCCGCCATTGTCGTACCAGTCACGCGCGATGTTGGCCCCGATGTCGGCCTTGTTCTGATGGTCGGCGCCGATCACCTGGATCTTCTGCCCCAGGGCCGAGCCGCCGAAATCCTCGACCGCCATCTCGGCGGCGAGTTGCGAGCCCTTGCCGCCCGAGTCCGAATAGAGGCTCGACATGTCAGTCAGGACACCGATCTTGACCGGGCCCTCCGCCGCGTGAGCGATCGACGTCGTCGCCAGCAATACCGCCGTGAATGCCGCGGATAGTCCGAACTTCCAAGCCATGAGTCCTCCCCCGTTTTCTTTTCGTTGCATGCGAAAGTACGGGGAAATCAAATCACATGACGGCGCCCAACTGCCAGGGCTGAAACTCGTCGTCGCCGAATCCGAGCGCTTCGCTCTTGGTCGGTTCGCCCGAGGCGGCCTTCAGCACATGCTGGAAAATCCGTTCGCCCATCTCGGCGACCGAGGCATCGCCATCGGCTATCGGGCCGCAGTTGATGTCCATGTCGTCGGTCATGCGCCGGTAGAGCGCAGAATTGGTCGCGAGCTTGAGGCTGGGCGTCGGCTTGCAGCCGAACACCGAGCCGCGGCCCGTGGTGAAGCAGATCATGGTGGCGCCGCCCGCCACCTGCCCCGTCGCCGACACCGGGTCGTAGCCCGGCGTGTCCATGAATACGAAACCCTTGGCCGTGATCGGGTCGGCATAGCGATAGACGTCGGTGAGGTTGGTCGAGCCGCCCTTGGCGACCGCGCCCAGCGATTTTTCCAGGATGGTGGTCAGGCCGCCGGCCTTGTTGCCCGGTGACGGGTTGTTGTCCATCGAGCCCCTGTTGATGGCGGTATAATCCTCCCACCACTTGATCCGCTCGATCAGCTTCTCGCCGACCTTGCGGCTCTGGGCGCGCCGGGTCAGCAGATGCTCGGCGCCATAGATTTCCGGCGTTTCCGACAGGACGGCGGTGCCGCCGTGGCGCACCAGCAGGTCGACCGCGGCGCCCAGCGCCGGATTGGCGGTGATGCCGGAATAGCCGTCCGATCCGCCACATTGCAGGGCCAGGGTCAGATGGCTGGCCGAAACCGGGATGCGCGTCGCCTTGGCCGCCTCGGGCAGCATCGCCTTGAGGCGCGCCACGCCGCCCTCGATGGTCTTGGACGAACCGCCGCTCTCCTGGATGGTCATGGTCTCGAGCAGCGCACCGGTCTTCAGGCCGCCGGACTGCACCATGGCGGCGACCTGGTTCGCCTCGCAGCCGAGGCCCAGCAGCAGGACGCCGGCGAAATTCGGATGGCGGGCATAGCCGACCAGGGTCCGGCGCAGCAGGTCTACCGGCTCGCCCTGGGATGCCATGCCGCAACCCGTGCCGTGGGTGATCGCGACCGCGCCGTCGATGCCGGGCCAATTCTCGCGAACCTCCCGGTCGATCAGCGCCACGATGCGGCGCGCGACGGTGGCCGAGCAATTGACGCTGGTGACGACGCCCAGGTAGTTGCGGGTGGCGACGCGTCCGTCCGGACGGACGATGCCCTGGAACGTCGCCTGGGATTCGACCGGCACGAAATCCGTCGGATGGGCATCGACGCCGAAGGCATAGTCCCGGTCGAACGAGCCGATCGCGCAATTATGGGTGTGGATATGCTCGCCGACCGCGATCGGCTGGGTCGCGAAGCCGATGATCTGGCCGTATTTCCGGATCGGCTCGCCGACGGCGACCGGCTTGATCGCCAGCTTGTGGCCGGCCGGCACGAAGCCTACGGTCTTGATGCCCTCGCCCGGAACGTCGGTTCCGGCCATCAGGTCCACCCGGGCGACCACGACCGTGTCGTTGGGATTGAGGCGGATGGTGATGGGGGGCATGCGTATCCTCCTACATAAAATTGGCCTGACCAATTTAACGCGTCTTCGCCCGGGCGGACCAGACACTTTCTGACAGGTGGCATGCCGCGGGCGTCGATCAATTGTCATAACAGCACACCTGACGGCATGGGCCCGATCGTGGCATGGTCGTAGTCTATTCGTCGTACCAATCCTCCATCGAAGAGAGTCCGACCGTGCTCAAAGCAATTTTCCCCGCTCTCACCGCCATTGCCCTGGTCGCGGGCTTCGCCTCGCCGGCCAAGGCCGGCACGATCGAGACCATCAAGCAACGCGGCCAGCTGGTGTGCGGCGTCAATACCGGCAATCCCGGTTTCGCCCAGCCCGACACCAAGGGCGTCTATACCGGCTTCGAGGTCGATCAGTGCCGCGCGGTTGCCGCCGCCATCACCGGCAAGGCCGACAACGTCAAATATGTCCCGCTGACCTCGCAGAACCGCTTCACGGCGCTGCAGTCGGGCGAAGTCGACATGCTGGCGCGCAGTGCCACCTGGTCGCTGACCCGGGAATCGACCCTGGGCCTGGCCTTTCCGGTCGTGACCTTCTACGACGGCCAGGCCTTCATGGTGAACAAGAAGCTCAACATCAAAAGCGCAAAGAACCTGAAGGGTGCCACGGTCTGCGTCGTGACTGGGTCGACCACGGAACTCAATCTGGCCGACTACAGCCGCGCCAATCATCTCGATATGAAGCCGATCAGCTTCGACAGCCTCGATACGGTGCGCGACACCTTCCTCGCCGGTCGTTGCGACGCCTATACCACCGACCTCTCAGGCCTGGCCGCGACCCGGGCCGCGATCACCAACGCGGACGACTACGTCATCCTGCCGGAAGTGATCTCCAAGGAACCGATCAGCGTCGCCGTGCGCCAGGACGACCCCGCCTTCCTGCATGCGGTCCGCTGGACCATGTACGCGTTGATCGAAGCCGAGGAACTGGGCATCACGTCGGCCACCGTGGACCAGCACATGAAGGACGAGAACCCGGAAACCAAGCGCCTGCTTGGTGTGTCACCCGGCCTCGGTACCTCCATGGGCCTGACCGACAGCTGGGCCGCCGACGCGATCCGCCAGGTCGGCAACTATGGCGAAAGCTTCGAGCGCAATGTCGGCGTCAAGACCCCGCTCAAGCTCGAGCGCGGCCTGAACGACCAGTGGACCAAGGGCGGGCTGATCTACGCGCCACCGTTCCGGTAGGCCCGGGCGAACCGGCGGCCCGCAACCGAAGCGGGCTGCCGATCCCAGTCGTCATTGCAGCAGATGCCGGTCCGGCCGAGCCGGCATCGCACCCGCCGGTTCGTCGGCCGTGCCCGCAACCAGGCTCAGATAGCGCATGCAGCTGACGCGCAGGAACGAGGCGAGGTTCGGCACCTCGCCCCGATGTTCGATCAGCTCGTCATAAAGCTTCGCGATCAGCTGATTGGTCGTCATGCCGTCACGCGCGGCGATCTGGGCCAGCACGTCCCAGAACAGATTCTCCAGGCGCAGGCTGGTCACCACACCATGAATGCGGACCGAGCGCGAGCGGGCTTCGTAGAGGATCGGGTCCGCCTTGACGTAGATCTCGCACATGGTCCAGCCCTCCCGTCAGAGCGTGATTTCGGTCCCGAGCACCTTCAGGAACTGCGCAATCCAGGCCGGATGGGCCGGCCAGGCCGGCGCCGTCACCAGCTTACCGTCGGTCACCGCCGCGTCGATCGCGATCTCGGCGTAATGCCCGCCGGCCAATTCGACCTCGGGACGGCAGGCCGGATAGGCCGACACGGTCCGCCCCTCGATCACCCTGGCCGCCGCCAGGATCTGCGCGCCATGGCAGATCGCGGCCACCGGCTTGTCCGCCCGCATGAACTCGCGCACCAGACGGATCAGCGTCTCGTCGAGCCGCAGGTATTCCGGCGCCCGGCCGCCCGGGATGACCAAGGCATCGTAGGCGGTCGCCTCGACCGAAGCATAATCCGCGTTGAGGACGAAATCGTGACCGCGCTTCTCGCTATAGGTCTGGGCACCCTCGAAATCGTGGATCGCGGTCGCGATCTTGTCGCCCGGCTTCTTGCCCGGACAAGCCGCATGGACTTGGTGGCCGACGGCGGCGAGCGCCTGGAACGGCACCATCACTTCGTAGTCTTCGACATAGTCGCCGACCAGGAACAGGATTTTCTTGGCAGTCATGGCATCCTCCCTCGGGATCGTATCGAGAAGCGGATTCTTTCACGGGTGAAGGTGCGCAGGGTAACAGCCGGCTACATCGTGCGCGACGCTTACCCCTGCCAGGGACCACCCGGCGGACCCCAGCCCCAGGTCGGCATCGGCATGTCCGGCTCGGGCGTCGGTACGCCATCCTGCGAGTTGATCACGGCGAGCCGCGTGCCCCATTCGAGATAGCCGACCAGGGCGGCGCGGAATTCCGGATCGGCCGGCAGGCCGGCCTCGTCGAGCGTATCGAGCATCAGATCGATCCAGCGCCGCCGCTGCACTTCGGTCAGGCGGCGCCCCAGATGCCGGCCGATCATGCCGGCATGGGATCCACGCGCCGCAGAATAAGTGGTGGCGCCACCGAACACTTCGGCGATGAACGCCGCCACGTGCTGGGCATGGTGCGGATCCATGCCGGCGAACACCGGCGCCAGGATCGGGTCCGCCGGCACCTTCGCATAGAACAGCTCGGTCAATTTCTCGAAAGCTTCGTCGCCGCCGGCCCACGCCGCCAGGCTCGGCACCTTGTCGTCCACCATCTCGCCGTCCTTGTCCGTCCAAACCTGGTCAGACGTTAGCACATTGCGCGACGACGACGGACTGCCGGCAATCGTCCCGCGCTATCCGGCATCGCTGCCATGGGGTATGGCTTGCATCGGATTGGAAAGGCACGAGGACGAGGCCCATCATGACGAAGGCACGCGCGGTCGTTCTGCACCGGTTCGGCGCACCGGAAGTGATGCAGATCGAAACCTACGATCTGGCCGCCCCCGGCGTCGGCGAAGTGTTGATGAGCCAGAGCGCCGTCGGCTTCAACTACATCGACATCTACCAGCGCAGCGGCGTCTATCCCCTGCCCACGCCGACCGGTCTCGGCCATGAAGCGGCGGGCGTGGTCGAGGCGGTCGGCCCCGGCGTCGATAGCATCAGGCCCGGGGACCGGGTCGCCTACATGAATGCGGGCCTCGGCGCCTATACCGACAAGCGGATCGTGCCGGCCGCGAAGCTGGTCAAGATCCCTCCGGCGGTGAGCGACGAGGCGGCGGCAGCCCTGCTGTTCAAGGGCATGACCGCACAATACCTGCTGCGCAAGACCCATGTCGTGCAGCCGGGCGAGATGATCATCGTCCATGCGGCCGCGGGCGGCGTCGGCCAGATCCTGTCCAGCTGGGGCAAGGCGCTGGGCGCCTTCGTCGTCGGCACGGCCGGTTCGCCGGAGAAATGCGACGTCGCCCGCACGGCGGGCTGCGACATCGCCATCGATTATTCCAAGCCGGACTGGGTCGAGGCCCTGCTGGAGGCGACGAGCGGCCGCAAGGCCCGCGTCGTCTATGATTCCGTCGGCAAGACCACGTTCCTGCAGTCGCTCGACCTGGCCGTTCCGTTCGGTCTGGTCGTCAGCTACGGGGCCGCCTCAGGTTCGGCCCCCGAGATCACGATGGATCTGCTGAACAAGAAGGGCTGCCTCTACGTCACCCGGCCGTCCGTGTTCCCGCACAATGCCGATCCGGCGATCTTCCGCGCCAATGCGGCGGAGCTGTTTGCCGCGATCGCGTCCGGCGCGGTCAGGGTCGACATCGGCGCCCGGTTCGAACTGGCGGATATCGCCGAGGCGCACCGCGCCGCGGAGGCGCGGGCGACCACGGGCGCGATCCTGATCACGCCATAGACCATGACCCGAAACGTCCTGTTCATCTGCGGCAAGAACCGCCGCCGCAGCCCGACGGCCGAGCAGATCTTCGCCGACCATCCCGGCATCGAGGTCTCATCGGCCGGCGTCAGCGCCGATGCCGACGTCCTCGTGACGCCGGAATTGCTCGAATGGGCCCATCTGATCTTCGTCATGGAACGGACGCATCGCAGCAAGCTGACGGCACGGTTCAAATCGAACCTGCGCGACACGAAAATCGTCTGCCTCGATATTCCTGACCGATACGCGTTCATGGACCCGGAACTGGTCACTCAGCTCCGCGCCAAGGTCGGACGACACCTCTGATCCAGTTCGACCGGCGCCCTCGCCGATCGACGATCGGCACGATCGTCAGCCGGGTCGGATGTGGCGCACCCAGATCCCGATGGGCGTCGAGATGCCTTTGACCAGTTCCCGGCCGATCATCTCGACCTCCGCACGGCTTGCGAGCGCCTCGACGATCGTGGCGGAAAGGACGCAGGAAACCTGGTGCTGCTTGGCGACCTGCTCCATGCGCGCGGCGATGTTGATCGCATCACCGAAGATGCCGATCGACCGCTTGGTGTCGCCCCGCTCGCTCACCACCACGTCGCCGCCATGGACGCCGATGCGGAACACCGGAAAGGCGCCGAACTGCGTTTCATAGGCCGGGCGCTCGCGCGCCACCGCGGCGAAGGTGGCGTCTATCGCCTGCAGGATCAGGTCGTTCCTGAGCGCATCGGTCCAGCGCCAGGAAGCAATGAGCCCGTCGCCCGTGTAGTCGTAGATGTCGCCGCCATGATCGGTGATCGGCTTCGAGACGTCGAACAGGAATTTGCTGACGAATTCGCGCACGCCGAAGGCGCCCAGCTGCTCGCCGAGCGCGGTCGAGCCCTGGAGGTCGAGGAACAGCAGCACGCGCTTTTCCAGCACCGGCCGGTGATAGGTGCCGAGCGCCAGATCCAACAGCGTCCTGATCCCGATGAAATGGGCGACGCGGATCAGCAGGATGCCCACGACCGAGAAGATGGCGAAGAACGACAGGCCCCAGGGCAGCCGGGCATAGACGGTCGGCAAGTCGTCGAGCCGCCCCAACAGGAGGTGGGAAACGTGGACGGCGACCAGATAGAGCACGACGACGACCGCGACATAGATCGGCAGGGTTCGCAGCGGCGGCAGGCTGCGCAGCCACCGACCGCGCCGTCCCTGCACGTAGAATTCCTCGAACACGCCGACGCCGAAGCCGATCATGACGGCGTTGGTGATCCCGAGTTCGACCGGCCGCCCGACCGCGAGCGTCGTCACGCCGGCGAACAGCGCGAAGACGATCATCGCCAGCAGGATCGAGGCGAGCTTTCGACGAGTCGTGATGGACACGCCCAACAATCGGCTCCCTCGCTGGTGATCGGCTTGCAATCAGGCGCGGGGCGCGCCGGAAACCGCCCCGCCCCGCTCCCGACCTCTCGGCGGAGGCGTCAGTTCTTCAGCGTCGCCAGCACGTCCTGGCCGGGCGCCACGCGGCCGCCCAGGTGCTGCCCGAAGAATTGCTCCATCGCGCGATAGAAATCGAAGCGATTTTCCTCGTTGTGGAAGCCGTGGCCCTCGTTGTCCTTGACCATGTAAGGCACGTCCACGCCACGGGCGCGCAGCGCCTTCACCATCTGGTCGGACTCGTTCTTGTTGACGCGCGGGTCGTGCAGCCCTTGTGCGACCAGCAGCGGCGTCTTGATCTTGTCGGCGCTGTTGATCGGGGATTCGGCTTCGAGCTTGGCCTTTTGTGCCGGGTCTTCCGGATTGCCGACCATCTCGTAGAGCATCTTGCGACCCTGCTCCCAGTACGGCGGCATGGTGCTCATGAAAGTCAGCAGGTTGGCGACGCCGACATAATCGACCGCGGCGGCATAGAGGTCGGGCGTGAAGGCGACGCCGGCGAGCGTCGCGTAGCCGCCGTAGGACCCGCCATAGATGCCGAGCCGTTTCGGATCGGCGATGCCGCGCTTCACCATGTCGTTGGCGCCGTCGGTCAGGTCGTCCTGCATCGACCGGCCCCACTGGCCGAAACTCGCCTCCCAGAACTTGCGGCCATAGCCGGTCGAGCCGCGGTAATTGACCTGCAGCACGGCATAGCCGCGGTTGGCGAGGAACTGCACTTCCGGATCGAAGCCCCAGCTGTCGCGCACCCAGGGGCCGCCATGGGGATTGACGATCAGCGGCAGGTTCCGGGTCTCGACCCCGGTCGGAACCGTCAGGTAGCCATGAATGGTCAGGCCGTCGCGTGCCTGGTAGGTCACCGGCGTCATCTCGGCCATTTGCTTCGGATCGATCCAGGGCGTCACCGACGCCAGATGGTCGAGCTTCCTGGTCGTGCCGTCATAGAAATAATAGTCGCCCCGGGTACGGTCGCCCCAGGTCTTGACCAGCCAGACCTTCTCGTCGAGATCGGTGCCGGCGACCGAGACGTTGACGCCGGGCAGCTTCGCCTCCAGATCGTGCTGCAGCGCCTCGCGCGTCGGATCGAAGAACACGTAATGCTGCTTGTCGGTCTCGTAGACCGCGCCGGTCAGCTTGTGCCGCGCCTCCGACGAGATCGCCCCGTCGATGTCGACCTCCGGGTTCTCGTAGATGACCCGGAGTTCCTTGCCGGTCGCCGGATCGAGCTCGACCAGCGCCTGCTTGTCGCGCCCGATATTCGAGGTCGCGATCAGGTTCTTGTCGTCGAAGCTGAACAGCTGCGGATTGACCGATTCCCGGAAGTTGGTCGTGATCACCGTCTTGAATTTCGACTTGGCGTCCGGGCGATAGAGGATCTTGGCATTGACGCCGTCGGTCACGGTCTCGATGCGGATGACGCCCTGATGATCGGTGACATAGCCCGACACGTCGCCCGGATTGCGGATCAGCAGGGTCGATTTGCCGGTCTCGACATCGACGCGGAACACGTCGAACACCTTGGCGTCGCGATGGTTATGCTCGATCAGGATATGGCGCGGGTCCTTGCGCGGCACGTCGACTACGTCGGCGCGGACCTTGTCCCATGGCGTCAGGTTGATGATGCCGGTGCCGTCGCGCTTGATCGAGAACAGCTTGAAATTCTCGTCGCCCGAAAGGTCCTGGGAATAGACGATGCGGTCGTCGGTCGTCCAGGTGAACGAGCGGATGTCGCGCGTCTCGTCCTTGGTGATGCGCACCGGTTCGCCACCGGCGACCGGCTTGACCCAGACGTTCAGCCGATTGTTCCACGGCGCCAGATAGGCCAGATACTCGCCATGGGGCGACAGCTGGTAGCCGGCCGATTCCGGGTTCTTGAAGAAATCCTTCACGTCGATCAGCGGCGGCAGATCGACCTTGGCCGACGCTTGCGGCGGCGGGCTCGGCGCCTCGGCGCAGGCGGCGAGCAAAGTCGCCAGGGATACGCCCAGAGCCGTGAGACGAAGCGATTGATGCACGTATGTTCTCCTGGTGACCCCGACGGCGCCCTTTGGCGGAAGGAAGCTAGCCGCGACGCGGCCGGGAGCAAGTTAAATCGCCGTTAGGTGGCTCGCCCGGCCCCTTCGCGCCCGATGCGTGCGGGCAAAATGGCCGACCGGCTTGCCGCTCGCCTCGCGAGCCCTTAGAGACTGAGCCATCGCCGATCGTCAGAGGGAGACCGCCACCATGAAGAATGCCATCGTCCTGGTCAGCGGCGGCCTCGATTCCACCACGGTGGCGGCGATCGCCCAGGCAGAAGGGTTCGAGGTCCATGCCCTGTCGTTCGATTATGGCCAGCGCCATCGCATCGAACTGGATGCGGCGCGGCGCGTGGTGGCCACACTTGGGATCAGGCATCACGCCGTAACGGCGATCGACCTCCGGCAATTCGGCGGCTCGGCCCTGACCGCGGACATCGCCGTGCCCAAGGACCGCGATCTGTCGGCACCCGATACGGAAATCCCCGTGACCTATGTCCCGGCGCGCAACACGATCTTCCTGTCTTTCGCGCTGGCCTATGCCGAGGTCGTGGGATCCCAGGACATCTTCATCGGGGTGAACGCGCTCGATTATTCGGGCTATCCCGACTGCCGGCCGGAATTCACCGCCGCGTTCGAGACGCTGGCGAATCTCGCGACCAGGGCCGGCGTGGAAGGCAAGCAGCGGCTCAAGATCCATGCGCCGCTCATGGCGCTCGACAAGGCGGCGATCATCCGGCGCGGCACGGCGCTCGGCGTCGATTACGGCCAGACGCTCAGCTGCTACGATCCGGCGCCGCCGAACGTGGCGTGCGGCACCTGCGATTCCTGCCAGCTGCGCGCCAAGGGCTTCGCCGAGGCCGGTATTCCCGATCCGACGGTCTATCGCCGGACTTGACGGCTCGCCGGCTTGGCGACAGGTTCTACCAAACGAACGTTTGAATCAAAGCGTCAGGCGGGGAGCAACGGCCGATGGATCTCAGATATTCCGAGGAAGAGCGCGCGTTCGCCGACGAGGTGCGCGCCTTCGTCAAGGCCGAGCTGGATCCGGCGGTGCGCGACCGGGTACTGCATCACAAGCGCCTGGGCAAGGAAGATTACCTGAGCTGGCACCGCAAGCTCGCGGGCCGCGGCTGGGTCGCGCCCAACTGGCCGGTGGCCAACGGCGGCTGTGGCTGGAACGCGGTCAGGCGCTTCATCCATGAAGAGGTGATGGCCGAGGAAGGCGCCCCGCCGATCGTCGCCTTCGGCATCAACATGATCGGGCCGGTGCTGATCGCGTTCGGCAGCGACGCGCAGAAGCAGCATTATCTGCCGCGCATCCTGTCGGGCGAAGATTGGTGGTGCCAGGGCTTCTCCGAGCCCGGTTCCGGCTCCGATCTCGCGTCGCTTCGCACCAAGGCGACGCTCGACGGCGACCATTGGGTAGTGAACGGCCAGAAGACCTGGACCACGCTTGCCCAGCATGCCGACCTGATCTTCTGCCTGGTGCGCACGGACGCGACCGTGAAGAAGCAGGAGGGCATCTCGATGCTGCTGATCGACATGAACTCGCCCGGCATCACCGTGCGCCCGATCATCACGATCGACGGCGAACACGAGGTCAACGAGGTGTTCTTCGACGACGTGCGCGTGCCCCGGGAGAACATCGTGGGCGAGCCCGGCAAGGGCTGGACCTATGCCAAGTTCCTGCTGTCTCACGAACGCTCCGGCATCGCGCGGGTCGGCCAGGCCAAGCGCGAGATGCGCCGGCTGAAGGCGATCGCCACTTCCGAGCTGGTCGACGGCGTGCCGCTGATCGAGACCAAGGCGTTTCGCGAGAAGATCGCGGCGCTGGAGATCGAGCTGATGGCGCTCGAGATCACCAACCTGCGGATGATCGCCGCCGAGAAGAGCGGCCAGGCGCCGGGCGCCGAGGCGAACATGCTCAAGATCAAGGGCTCCGAGGTGCAGCAGGGCCTGACCGAGCTGATGATGGAAGCGGTCGGTCCCTACGCCCTGCCCTTCGATCCGGACGCGCTCGAGCCCGGCTGGAACGGCGAGCCGATCGGCCCCGACTATGCGGCCCCGCTGGCAGGGACCTATTTCAATTATCGCAAGGTTTCGATCTATGGCGGATCGAACGAGATCCAGCGCAATATCCTGAGCAAGTCGCTCTTGGGTCTGTGAGAGGAGCGGCGGCACCATGGATTTCACCCTGTCCGAGACCCAGCGCATGCTGGCGGAGACGACCGACCGGCTGGTGCGCGAACGCTACGGCTTCGAAGATCGCAAGAAGATCATCGCCGGCCCCGACGGCTTTTCCCGGCCGATGTGGGCGACCTTCGCCGAACTGGGCCTGACGGGGCTCGGCATCGCCGAGGAGCATGACGGGCTGGGCGGCAGCATGGGCGACATCGCCGTCGTCGCCGAAGCCTTCGGGCGCGCGCTGGTCGTCGAACCCTATCTGCCGACGGTCGTGCTGGGCGCCGGGATTCTCGGCTTGGCCGGCAGCGACGCGCAGAAGGCCGAACTGCTGCCGCAGGTCGTCGCCGGCGGACTGTTCCTGGCGCTGGCCCATGGCGAGCCCAAGTCGCGCTATACCCTTGCCCATGTCGAGACCGAGGCCGTGGCCGAGGGCGACGACCATCTGTTGACCGGCGCCAAGGCGGTCGTGCTGGGCGGCGATGTCGCCGATCGGTTCCTGGTATCGGCGCGGACCTCCGGCGCCGCGAGCGATGTCGACGGCATCTCGCTGTTCCTGGTGCCGCGCGACGCCGCCGGCCTCGGCATCCGGGCCTATCCGAACATCGACGGCACCCGTGCCGCCGACCTGGTGCTGGACCGCGTCCGCGTGCCCGCCGCGGCCCGGATCGGCGAGATCGGCCAGGCACTGCCGACCGTGACCCACGCGGTCGATCGCGCCATCGCCTATCTGTGCGCCGAGGCGGTCGGTGCCATGCAGGCACTCAACGCGCTGACCCTCGACTATCTGAAGACCCGCACCCAGTTCGGCCAGCCGATCGGCGCGTTCCAGGTATTGCAGCACCGGATGGTCGACATGGAAGTGGCGCTGGAGCAGGCCCGCTCCCTGGCGATCCTGGCCTGCGAGCGGGCCGACGATCCGGACGTGTCCGAGCGTACGCGCGCGGTCTCCGCCGCCAAGGTGCAGATCGGCCGCTCCGGCCGGCTGATCGGCCAATCCTCGGTCCAGATGCACGGCGGCATCGGCATCACCGACGAATATGCCGGCGGCCATTATTTCAAACGCATCACCCTGATCGACCGCACGTTCGGCGACGCGGACCATCACTTGGCTCGGTTCGCTGCCGCGTCCTGAGGCGAGATGTCCCGGCAACATCTCGATAAATGGCCGGAACGTTTCGGATCGCGTTCTATTTCAGCGCCAGGGAGTCGGGTCCGATCGTCTCGACCCACTCCCGGACTCCAAGGATATCCGCCATGATTTTCTTTACCACGCGCCGGTTCAAGGCTCGGTAGGGCGGGTGCCAAACCTGAATGCCCTTGATGCCGCTGCTGAAAGTAGCGTCAGTCATGACTTCAGGCTGAACACCTTCCCGGCGAACAAAGCAAAAGACCTTCCATTCGGTCGAATTGACGCGATAGCAACCCTCGAAGCAGGCACCATCTTCTTCATCGCCCTGGATCGTATCGAAACTGATGTCGGCGTTGATCTGTTTGGCAAATGCACGGAGCATGATTCCGAATTCGCGCTTCGACCGGCGCACCCGAGGGCCGCCAAGCAAAGCCGCGAGGCGAGCCAACGATCCGCGCGACAATTTGGTTTTGATCGGCCACGCCGCTTTGCCGACGAATTCCAAGCGGCGAGATGCGAGGGGTAGCCCCAGCAACGTAAGCATCGTCCACGAAAGGGTGCTTTCTGCCGTGAAGCAGATCCCCGGCTCGGCAGCAGCTTGGCCGGTCTCGACTGAACCGAGCACACCAGTCACGGCCAACCCAAGCCCGGTGAGCCCGACACGAAGCGTCAGATCGGCTCGATCAATGGCATAAATTACCTTCGATCCGGCCAAATCCTCCGAAACGGCGAGCACGGCGACACGCCTACCGCTCAACGTAAGTCGCAGTTCGTCCCGGCAAGTCAAGAAGTCGCCGATCGATTCCAGAGAGAGACCTACGATCGACAAGCCGATGCCGAGCAGGGTCGACAATGATAGGCCGTTGTCATCGGGCTCTGAGGCGGCCACGGCCCGCAGGCCGATGCCAGGACGATCAAGCTGCCAACTAACCAAGTGATGATCGGGAATCGAGTACAAGCCAGAGACCGTGAGGCGCCCTTGGGCAATCGGTTTTCCTGACCGTCGCTCGATCAAAACATCGTCAATTTTCATCGATTTAAGAGAGCCAGGACTCTCACGTAGAAGTACCGGTGTCGGCACGACAGAATCCTAAGGCGAAAACGACCTTCGCGCAAACAACTTAATAGCCCCTTGCCATAGAACAAAAACAGAACAACTATGGTGCATGGACCTCAAACAGAAGCTCACCATCCTCGCCGACGCCGCCAAATATGATGCGTCCTGCGCGTCGAGCGGCACGCAGAAACGCGACTCGATCGGCGGCAAAGGCATTGGCTCGACCGAGGGGGCGATCTGTCATTCCTATGCGCCGGACGGGCGTTGCATCTCGCTGCTCAAGGTGCTGCTGACCAACGCCTGCGCGTTCGACTGCCTCTATTGCGTCAACCGCTCCTCCAGCAACGTGCCGCGCGCCCGTTTCAGCGTCGAGGAAGTCGTTCAGCTGACGCTCGATTTCTACCGGCGCAACTATATCGAAGGCTTGTTCCTGTCCTCGGGCATCATCCGCTCGCCGGACTACACCATGGAGCAGGTGGTCCGCGTCGCGCGCAGCCTGCGGCTCGACCATCATTTCCGGGGCTACATCCACCTGAAGACCATTCCCGATGCCAGCGACGAGCTGCTGGCCGAGGCGGGGCTCTACGCCGATCGGTTGTCGATCAACATCGAGCTGCCGTCCGAGGCGAGCCTGCAGCGGCTGGCGCCGGAAAAGGACGTGCGGGCGATCCGCCGCGCCATGGGCCGGATGCGCAGCCGGATCGACGAGGCGAAGGCGGAACGGCGCGCGCCGGCCTTCGCGCCCGCTGGCCAGAGCACGCAGATGATCGTCGGCGCCGACGGCATCGACGACCGGACGATCCTCGCCACCAGCGCCAATCTCTACGGCTCTTACCACCTGAAGCGCGTCTATTACTCTGCCTTCAGCCCGATCCCGGACGCGAGCCGGATCCTGCCGCCCCAGGCGCCGCCGCTGGTGCGCGAGCACCGGCTGTACCAGGCCGATTGGCTGATGCGCTTCTATGGCTTCGAGGCCGGGGAGATTATCGAGGGCGCCGACGGCCACCTGGCGCTCGACATGGACCCGAAGCTCGCCTGGGCGCTGCGTCATCGCGACCGCTTCCCGCTGGACGTCAATCGCGCCGACCGGAGTGAGCTGTTGCGCGTGCCCGGTCTCGGCAAGACGGCGGTCGACCGGATCCTGGCCGCCCGGCGCGTGCGGGCGGTGCGGGTCGGCGACCTTTCGCGCCTCCATGTCACGGTCGCGAAGGTGCTGCCGTTCCTGATTTTCCCGGATCATAGCCCGCACGGGCTGGTCGACCGGCTGGACCTGAAGACCCGGCTCGTCCCGCCGCCGCGCCAGCTCGCCCTGGCGCTTTAATCCGGTGCCGACGGTGGCGCTCGCTGGGGAAATCGATTTCGACGGCTGGCGCCGTGCCGCCCGCCAGCTGCTCGGTCGTGGCGTGCCACCGGGCGAGATCTTCTGGTCGACGGCAGCGGAGGACGACCTGTTCGGCGCGGGCAACCTGGTGCCGCCCGGCGGAGAATCGCCCTCGTTCACCGTGCCCCGCGCATTCGTCTCCTTGGCCGAGACCGCCCTGCTGCATCGCGATCCGGAGCGGTTCGCCCATCTCTATCGGCTGCTCTGGCGGCTGCGCGACGAACCACGCCTGCTCGAGGTCGCGATCGATCCGGATGTGGCGCAGGTCCAGGGTATGGCGAAATCGGTCCGCCGCGACATTCACAAGATGCGCGCGTTCGTGCGTTTCCGCCGGACGAAGCTCGACGAGGCCGACTGGTACGTCGCCTGGTTCGAACCCGAGCATCATATTTTGGAAGCCAACGCGCCGTTCTTCATGCGCCGCTTCACCGCCATGAACTGGTCGATCCTGACGCCCGAGGCGAGCGCCCATTGGGACGGCGCCGACCTCGCCATTGGCCCCGGCGCCCGCAAGGCCGACGCGCCGGGCGACGATGCTCTGGAGGATCTGTGGCGCGGCTATTACGCAAGCATCTTCAACCCGGCACGGCTGAAGATCGGCGCCATGCACGCCGAGATGCCGGTGAAATATTGGCGAAACCTGCCCGAGGCCTCGCTCATTCATCCCTTGATCGAACATGCCCAACGGAGGATGAACGAGATGGTGACGGATGGACCGACGGCGCCGAACGCGCGCCCGCATCATCCGCACCGCGCGGCCGAACCGCCGAAAGCCGAGGCAGGTTCGCTCGGCGCGTTACGCGCCGAAGCAGCGGGATGCCGGGCCTGCCCGCTCTGGGAACCGGCCACGCAGACCGTGTTCGGCGAAGGCCCGCCCGACGCGCCGGTGCTGTTCGTGGGCGAGCAGCCGGGCGACCAGGAGGACCTGGAAGGCCATCCCTTCGTCGGTCCGGCCGGCCGCCTGTTCGACCGCGCGCTCGCTGAGGCGGGCGTGGACCGCACCCATGCCTATGTGACGAATGCGGTGAAGCATTTCAAATTCGAACTGCGCGGCAAGCGCCGGATCCATCAGAAGCCGGGCGGCTCCGAGATCAAGGCGTGTCGGTTCTGGCTGGATCGGGAGATCGATCTGGTCCAGCCGCGCCTGATCGTGGCCCTGGGCGCTACGGCGGCGCAGTCATTGTTCGGCAAGGCGATGCCGGTCGGCAAGAGCCGCGGCCGGCTGCTCGACGCCGGACAGGGCCGCACCCAGGCCCTGATCACCGTCCATCCTTCGTACCTGCTGCGCCTGCCCGACGAAGCGGCGAAGGCCGAGGAATATGGCCGGTTCGTCGAGGACCTGCGCCTGACCCGCGGATTTTTCGAGGCGGCGTAGGTGCTGGAAGAAACGGGCAGCTCCGTCGCCGGAGCCGCCCGTTCGCTCGGCGGAGAAGTTGGCTCAGCTCTGCTGGATCTGCCAGGTGCCGTCGGGCTGACGGCATGCGGTGCCATAGGCTTGCTGGCTCTGGCCGCCGATCACGATGGTCTGCTGGAACTCGCGGCAGTAGTTGCCCGGCTGCGGCTGGTAGGTGCGCACCGGAACGATCGTGCCGTAATGGCCGCTATCCGGGTTCTGCCACTGGACCGGCTGGTTGGTCGGCGCGCTCTCGAGCGCGCTCTGGGTACTGCGGTCGAGTGCCGCCTGATCTGCGCGATCGAGCGAGGCGCCGACCGAGCCACCCAGCAGGCCGCCGAGCACGACGCCGAGCGCCGTCGTCGCGATCTTGCCGGAGCCATGGCCCAGTTGCGAGCCGGCCAGGCCGCCGAGGCCGGCGCCGACCAGCGCACCTCCGGTCGTCTTGTTCATGCCGACCTCACCCGGCGGTGCATAGCCCTGCTGGCTCGGCTGGGTGACACAGGCGGCGAGCGTCACCGCGCAGAGCGCGCTGATGAGAACCTTGCGCATATCCTCTTTCTCCAAAGTCATCGTCTGTGGTCGACGGGGCCAGTCAGCTTGGTCCCAGGGTGCGGGAAATTCGGACCGGATTATGGCCGCTTTACGGCATCCGTCAAAGAGAGGAGCGCGCCGCCTCCCCCCGCGCCCGGGTCACACCGGTCGACCGGCACGCATCTGCTGTGCGCAAACGCCACAGCCGCGTCCCTCGCATCCGCGGCCTGCGAGGTTTATTTCTCAGAGCCTGAGTGCCCCGTCCGGCCTGGAGCCGCTGTCATGACCTACATCGATACCGTGGTGCGCCCCAGCACGATGACCGCGGTGATGCGCGGCCTCCGCCGATCGTGCCCGCAATGCGGTCGCGGCCGCATGTTCAAGCCGGGCTGGCGCAACATCCTGAAGCTGGCCGACGCCTGCCCCCATTGCGGCGAGCATTTCGAAGGCATCCGGGCCGACGACGTGCCCGCCTATTTCACTATCCTGGTGGTCGGCCACATCGTCGTGCCGTTGATGCTGGTGGCCGAGCAACACGATATGTCGACCCCGCTCGCCATCAGCCTGTTCCTGCCGCTGACGCTCGCCCTGACCGCCCTTCTGCTGCCGACGTTCAAGGGCGCCATTGCCGCCCTCATGTGGTCGCTCGGCCTCGGCACCGCGACGCCCACGTCCGAGCTCTGACTCAGTAGCGAAATACGAGCAGGCGCATCTGCACGGCGTCGACCGCGAGCAACGAATTCAACCGAGACGAAAGGGCGATCTATCTCATCCTCAAAGCGGATCGTGGATGATCGCGGGGACTTATCGGCCTGCCGAAGGCGTTCTGCCGTGAAGGGCTCTCGCTTCGAGCGCATCGGCGGCGATCTGCTGCTTCAGCTCGTCGAAGCTGGCGAACTTCCGTTCGGGCCGGATGAAGTCGATGAGCGCCACGCGGATCTGGCTGCCGTAGAGATCGCCGGAAAAGTCGAGCAGATGGGCTTCCAAACGTAGATCCGTGCCGCCGACCGTCGGGCGCATGCCGATGTTGGCGACGCCGTCGATCCATTCGGCCGCGGCGTCGCGCTCGATCCCGACGCGCACCGCATAGACGCCGGCGGCGGGCCGCAGATAGTCCGCCAGCATCACGTTGGCCGTGGGAAAGCCGATGGTGCGGCCGCGCGCGTCGCCGTGCTCGACCCGCCCGTCGATCTCCCAGGCGCGGCCCAGCAGGCGGGCGGCATCGGTCGGGCGACCGGCGACCAGATGCTCGCGGATCCGGGTCGACGAGATGACTTCGGCGCCATCCTCGGCCACCGCCGCCACGACATCGACGCCGAAGCCGTGGCGCGCGCCCATGTCCTTCAGAAATGCGACCGTGCCGGCCCGGCCCCGGCCGAACACGAAATCATAGCCCACGACCACGTGGCGGACGGCAAGCGCGCCGGCCAGAATCTCCTCGACGAAATTCTCGGCCGTGCGCTGGGCGAATTCCTTGTCGAAATGCAGGCTGAACAGCAGGTCGGCGCCCAGCGCCTCGATCTCGCGCGCCTTGACGCGGAGCGGGGTCAGGCGGAACGGCGCATCGTCGGGCCGAAACACCTGACGCGGATGCGGCTCGAACGTCAGCACGCCATGGGGCGCGCCGAGCGAGCGCGCAATGGCGCCGGCCGCCGCGATCACCGTCTGGTGGCCGCGATGCACGCCGTCGAAATTGCCGAGGGCCAGCACGGCGCCGGTCGCGTCGGCTGGGAGGGGGGCATGATGCCGGAAAAGACGCATGGCCTAGAGGAGGTAGCCCGAAGCAGCGCCGTGATCAAGCCATTGGCCGCTTCCGTCGACGCACGCCTGCCTGTAGTGTCCGGCCGACGATCGTTTTCTTCATCATAACGAGTGAACCCCTTGGACGCTCAAAGCACGCCGCCGCTTCGTGACGCCTGGTACTACGCCCTGCCGAGCGAGCGACTGAAGAACGGCGACATGGTGCCGAAAACCCTGCTGGGCGAGCCGGTCGTGATCGGCCGCGACAAGGAGGGCCAGGTGTTCGCCCTGGTCGACATCTGCCCGCACCGTGGCATTCCCTTGCGGTTCGGCAAGTTCGACGGTTGCGAGATCGAATGCTGCTACCATGGCTGGCGCTTCGCGCCGTCGGGCGTCTGCACCGACATCCCGACCCTGGTCGACGAGCAGAAGCCGGAGCTGTCCAAGGTCAAGGTCCGCTCCTATCCGGTGCAGGAGGTCCAAGGCGGCATCTGGATCTTCTTCGGCGACAAGCCCGAATTCGCGCCGCCGGTGCCGGTGCTGCCCGAGCTCGAAGGCCAGACGCCGAAGATGATCGTCACCATGATGTTCGACGGCAGCATCGATCATTCGGTGGTGGGCCTGGTCGATCCGGCGCACGCGACCTTCATCCACAAGGCCTGGTTCTGGCGCTCGACCAAGTCGATCCGGAACAAGGCGAAGCAGTTCGCCCCCTCGCCGTTCGGCTTCACCATGGTGCGCCATCCGCCGTCGTCCAACTCGCGCGCCTACAAATTGTTGAACTTCCTGCTGGGCAAGCCGGAAGGCACCGAGATCGTGTTCCAGCTGCCGGGCGTGCGCTACGAGCACATCAAGGTCGGCGGCAGCGTCATGTGCCATCTGACGACCCTGACACCGATCAGCGAATTCGAGACCGAGATCAATCACTCGGTATTCTGGAACGCCAGGATCCTGACGATACTCCGGCCGCTGTTCTGGCCGTTCGTGCGCACGTTCCTGAAGCAGGATCGCGACGTCATCTCCCAGCAGCAACTGGGCCTGCAGCACAATCCGCAGCTTCTGCTGCTGGGCGATCCGGACGTGCAGGCGCGCTGGTATTTCCGCCTGAAGAACGAATTCGTCCGAGCGCAGGAAGAGAACCGGCCGTTCGAGAATCCGATCAAGCCGCGCACCCTGCAGTGGCGCAGCTGATCGGCCTTACTCCTCGATAGCCGCCGGCGGTTCCTGGTCGTCGGGAACGCCGGCGAAATGTCGATAGAGCGCCATCGCGCGATTCTCGAACGAGCCGATATGGGCGCCGAACACGCCGGTCATACCCAGATGGGTGCCGCCGACCGCCCAATATCCCCACTCGTCGCCGCCGAGCCGCTGAAAGAAATAGACCGAGCGCAGGTCGCCCGGCGCGAACAGCCGGAAGAACATGAAGTCGATGCCGCTGGCATTGGCGAGGTCGACCGAGAAGCCGTCGGGGCCGCTCGCCAGCACATGCAGGCGATACACGATGTCGCCGCTGCCGCGGTTCTCGCGCTGCCGGAAATAGAGATCCCGGCCGGGCTGCAATTCGGCCGGCGTGAAATCCGGGCGAACCTCTGGGTGATCGGGACCGGTGACCGCCTCCGACCGCTCGACCAGCACCTGCCAGCGCTCGTCACTGATCGACCAGTATTTGAGGCCGCTCATGCTCGAGACCCGGCCAAATTCCGCGAGCATGGCATCCACCCCGCCCGGATGGCGGAAACGACCAGCAATCGCCAACACGGTCGAAAAATCGAAGTTAGGCCAGCCGAGGCACGTCGGCGCCCGTGCCGCGCGGTCCAGCGTATCGGCGCGCCAGACCGCGATGGTCGGCCGCGCTCCGAGAGCCGGGAAAGCGGGCATCGCGGTGAGGCCGGTGCAGGGTGGGACGGGAACGCCCGCAGGCGATGCGATTGCCGACGGCAGAATTCCGGAAAGAAACATGAGGAAGACGACGGACGGACGAAGGCCAACCCGAAACATGAAGCGCTGCACTCCATCCGCGTGACGGACAGGCACGCCCATCACCTTGTATGCCTCGAACCCGATCGGGTCGAATCTAGTGTTCAAACAGGAACGTCAAGGACCGCGGGTCTCAATCGTTGATCGATTATAAACTATGGTATTCCATCTTTTCTCAGTCGGTTGCGACCGACGACCAAAAACGCCGTCCAACGGCGACCGCGATCTGGGGAACGCTCGTGTCGACATTTTCCGCAAAATTCATTCAGCAGACCCTCGATCTCGTGAGCCGGCTCGATCAGGCGGCCATGGAAGCGATCGTCGATGGTCTCGTGGCGGTCAAGGCACGGGGCGGTCGGCTGTTCATCATCGGTTCGGGCGGTGGCGCCGGCCACGCGTCGCATGCGGTGAATGATTTTCGCAAGATCGTCGGCATCGAAGCCTATTCGCCGACCGACAATGTGTCCGAACTGACCGCGCGCATCAACGACGACGGCTGGGAAACCGCCTATGCCAATACATTGAAGGCCAGTCGATTCAAGGCCGAGGACGCCATCCTGGTATTCTCGGTCGGCGGCGGCGATCTGGAGAAATCGGTCAGCGTCAATCTGGTGCGGTGCCTGCAAATGGCTAAAGAACTGGGCGCAGCGATCTTCGGCATCGTCGGTCGCGACGGCGGCTATACCAGGCAGGTCGCCGATGCCTGCGTCGTCGTCCCGATCATCGATGCCGACCTGGTGACGCCGCATACCGAAGGACTGCAGGCAGTCGTCTGGCATCTGCTGGTCTCTCACCCGAAATTGAAATCGGCCCAGACGAAATGGGAATCCGTCTCGGCTCCGGTGCCGTGAGCGAGCGGCCATGTTTCCTGTGACAAAACGACCGGCCGTGTTTCTGGATCGCGATGGTGTCCTGATCGCGACCGCCGTGCGCGATGGCCGCCCCTATGCGATCACGGAAAGCGAGCCAGCCGTCATCCTCGACGGGGTCAGACAGGCTTGCACCTCGTTGAAGAAGGCCGGCCTCCTGCTCGTCTTGGTCACCAACCAGCCTGATGTGGCGCGGGGCGAAACCAGCAGGAGCTTTGTCGAGCGCACCAATGCCGCCCTGCTGACGACGCTCGGCCTCGACGAGGCCCGTACCTGCTACCACGAGGATCGCGACGCCTGCGCTTGCCGCAAGCCGAAGCCCGGTCTCCTGACCGAAGCGGCAGCCATCCTGTCGATCGACCTGGAAAGCAGCTTCATGGTCGGCGACCGGTGGCGCGACGTCGAAGCCGGTCGCAGCGCCGGCTGCTGGACCGTCTTCATCGACCGCACCTATCACGAGCGTCGGCCCGAAGCGCCCGACCACGTCGCTTCAGATCTCCACGCAGCCGTTTCCTGGATCCTCGCCACAGCACGACAGCATGAAGGGTTCTCGCCATGAGCACGGTGCCGAACATCAAGATCTTCGCCGATGGCGCCGACAAGGCGGACATCCTGCGGCTCCATGCCGACCCGGGCATCAGCGGTTTCACCACGAACCCGACCTTGATGCGCAAGGCCGGCATCGTCGATTACGAAGCCTTCGCCAAAGATATCCTGACCCATGTCACAGACCGGCCGATCTCGTTCGAGGTCTTCTCCGACGACATGCCTGAAATGGAGCGGCAGGCGCAGAAGATCGCCGGCTGGGGTGCCAACGTCTATGTGAAGATCCCGGTGACGAACACGCTGGGGCAACCGACCTACGAACTACAGCGCCGCCTGGCCGCGCGGAAGGTCCAGTTGAACGTGACGGCGCTCATGACGCTCGACCAGGTTCGCCGGGTGAGCGACGCGCTGGAAGATCACGCCCCCAGCAACATCTCGGTATTCGCCGGCCGCATCGCCGATACCGGGATCGATCCGCTGCCCGTCATGGCCGAAGCCGTCGAGATCGTGCGCCGGTTTCCCCGGCAGGAACTGATCTGGGCCAGCCCTCGCGAACTCCTGAACATCTTCCACGCCGCCAGCATCGGCTGCCACATCATCACCGTGACCGCCGACGTGCTGAAGAAGCTGGCCCTGGTCGGCAAGGATCTCCAGGAGTACTCGCTGGAAACCGTCAAGATGTTTCGGGAGGACGCGGTGGCAGCCGGGTTCAAGCTCTAACGAGGGCGGCCGACGACCCGTTTCAATGCCCGCCGCCGCCGCCACGCTGGCGCTCGCCCTTGGCGCGGCGGATCAGTTCGCCGATCTCGCCGACGACGCCCTTGCGGAAGGTCAGCACGCAGACCACGAAGATCAGGCCCTGGATCACGGTGACCCAGGAGCCGAACTGCGCCAGGTAATTCTCCATGGTCACGAGGATGAAGGCGCCGACCAGCGGGCCGAAGATGGTGCCGACGCCGCCGACCAGCGTCATCAGCACGACCTGGCCCGACATGCGCCAATCCACGTCGGTCAACGACGCCAGTTGGAACACCAGCGCCTTGGTCGAGCCCGCGAGGCCGGCGAGGCCGGCCGACAAGGTGAAGGCCAGCAGCTTGTAGTGGTCGACCCGGTAGCCCAGAGAAATGGCGCGCGGCTCGTTCTCGCGGATCGCCTTCAGGACCTGGCCGAAGGGCGAATGGACCGTCCGGTAGATCAGCCAGAAGGCCAGCACGACGATCGCCAGCACGAAATAATACATGGTGAACGTATCGGACAGGTCGAACAGCCCCAGGAACTTGCCGCGCGGCACGGCCTGGATGCCGTCCTCGCCGTGGGTGAACTTCGCTTCGAGCGCCACGAAATACAGCATCTGGGCTAGCGCCAAGGTCACCATGGCAAAGTAGATGCCCTGGCGCCGGATGGCGAGCCAGCCGAAGCAGAGCCCCAGCACGGCCGCGAACGCGGTGCCGGCGATCAGGCCCAGTTCGGGCGGCCAGCCCATGACCTTGACGACATGGGCCGTGACATAGGCCGCACCCCCGAAGAACGCAGCATGGCCAAACGACAGCAGGCCGCCGTAGCCCAACAGCAGGTTGAAGGCCGAGGCGAACAGCGCGAAGCACAGCGCCTTCATCAGGAAGATCGGGTAGAGGCCGAACGGGGCGGCAATGGCCAGCACCAGCAGGGCCACGACGCCCAGCCGAACCATGTTGTTGCTTCCGGGCGCGGCAGCAGCCGATTGAATGTTCACGCTGGCCATCATGCCGCCTTCCCGAACAGGCCGGCCGGCTTGACCAGCAGCACGATCGCCATGACGACGAAGATCACCGTGTTGGACGCCTCCGGATAGAACACTTTGGTCATGCCCTCGATGAGGCCGAGGCCGAAGCCGCTGACCACGGCGCCGACGATCGATCCCATGCCGCCGATCACGACGACCGCGAACACGACGATGATGATGTCGGAGCCCATGAGCGGGCTCACGTGATAGATCGGCGCCGCCAGCACGCCGGCCATCGCGGCGAGTGCCACGCCGAAGCCGTAGGTCAGCGTGATCATGCGCGGCACGTTGATGCCGAAGGCCTGGACCAGCTTGGGATTCTCAGTCGCGGCCCGCAGATAAGAGCCGAGCTTGGTCCGTTCGATCGCGAACCAGGTGCCGAAGCAGATGATGAGCGAGGCCACGACGACCCAGCCGCGGTAGATCGGCAGGAACATGAAGCCCAGATTGAAGCCGCCCTTCAGCAGGTCCGGCACCGCGTCATAGGCCTGGCCCGAAACGCCGTAATAGTTCCGGAACAGCCCCTCTATGATCAGCGCCATGCCGAACGTGAGCAGCAGGCCGTAGAGGTGATCGAGCTTGTAGATCCTGTGCAGAAACGCCTTTTCCAGGAGCACGCCGAACGCGCCCACCAGAAGCGGGCTCAGGATCAACGCCGGCCAGTAGCCGATGCCCAGATATTCCAGCATCAGCCAGGCCACGAACGCGCCCATCATGTAGAGCGCGCCATGGGCAAAGTTGATGATGTTCAGCAGGCCGAAGATGACGGCGAGCCCAAGGCTGAGCATGGCGTAAAAGGCGCCGTTGATCAGGCCCAGCAGCAATTGGCCGAACAGCACCTGCGGCGGAATGCCCAGCAATGGAATCACGTACATGGATCGAACGTCCTACCTCGACGACCAGAAGCGAGGCACGGTCCCGCAGCAAGCGCGGGACCGCGCCGGTTGATCAACCCTTCTTGAGCAGGGGGCATGCGCTCTCTTCGACCGGCCGCGTCACCTCGGCGGCCGGGATCTGACGAATGAGCTTGTAATAATCCCACGGCGCCTTCGATTCTTCAGGCTTCTTGACCTCGAACAGGTACATGTCGCGCACGACCTTGCCGTCTTCGCGCACCTTGCCGTCCTTGGTCATGAAGTCGTTGACCGGATTGGCGCGCATCGCCGCCATCACCTTGTCGGCATCGGTCGAGCCGGCCGACTTCACCGCTTCCAGGTAATGCTTGGCGGCCCCATAGAGGCCGGCCTGCACCATCGTCGGCTCCTTCTTGTTGCGCTCGAAATAGCGCTTCGAGAAGGCGCGGGTCTGATCGTTCAGGTCCCAGTAGAAAGACGCGGTCAGTTCCAGGCCCTGGGCGGTCTTCAGCCCGAGCGAATTGACGTCCGACAGGAAGACCAGCAGGCCGGCGAGCTTCTGGCCGCCCGAGCTGATGCCGAACTCGGACGCCTGCTTGATCGAGGTGATGGTATCGCCACCGGCATTGGCGAGGCCGATGATCTTGGCCTTCGAGGCCTGGGCCTGCAGCAGGAAGGACGAAAAGTCGGGCGATGCCAGCGGGGTGCGGACTTCGCCCAGCACCTTGCCGCCGTTCGCGGTCACGACCGCCGCGGTATCTCGCTCTAGCGCCTGGCCGAACGCATAGTCGGCGGTCAGGAAGAACCAGCTGTCGCCGCCGGACTTGGTGACGGCGGCGCCGGTGCCCTTGGCCAGGCCATAGGTGTCATAGGTCCAGTGGACGCCGACCGGCGAGCACTTGGCCCCCGTCAGGTCCGAGGCGGCCGGGCCGGAGAAGATGACGATCTTGTGCTTCTCGCGCGCCACTTCCTGGACTGCGAGCGCCACGCCGGAATTCGGCACGTCGAAGATCGCGTCGACATGGTCCTGGTCGTACCATTGGCGCGCGATCGAGGTGCCGATGTCGGGCTTGTTCTGATGATCGGCCGAAACGATCTCGATCTTGTTGCCGTTGATGGCGCCGCCGGCATCCTCGACCGCCATGCGGACCGCATCGACGCCACCCGGCCCCGAGAGGTCGGTGTAGACGCCGGACTGGTCGTTCAGCACGCCCAGCTTGATGGTCTCGGCCGAAGCCGGCATGGCGAAGCCCGATGCGAGCGCGGTCGCCGCGAGCAATGCCGAAATTCCTTGAAGACGCATGCCTGTTTCTCCCCTTTGACGGCTATTTTCTGCTATGGACCGGCGCCCCGTGACGCCTCGGTCAGACGCCCAGATATGTATGCAGCTTGTCCGCGTTGGCGGCGATTTCGCTGTTCTTGATCATATCGATGACGGTGCCGTGCTCGACCACGTAATGACGGTCGGCGACGGTCGAGGCGAAGCGGAAATTCTGCTCGACCAGCAGAATGGTGAACCCTTTGGCCTTCAGGGTCCGGATCACCTCGCCGATGCGCTGGACGATGACGGGGGCCAGACCCTCGCTCGGCTCGTCGAACAGCAGGAGGCTGGCGCCCGTGCGCAGGATCCTGCCGATCGCCAGCATCTGCTGCTCGCCGCCCGACAGCTTGGTGCCAGGGCTCCGGCGCCGTTCCAGAAGGTTCGGGAAGATCTCGTAGATTTCCGGCACCGTCATGCCGCCCGGTCGGACGATCGGCGGCAGCGTCAGGTTTTCCTCGACCGACAGGCTGGCGAAGATGCCCCGCTCTTCCGGGCAATAGGCGATGCCGTGCTTGGCGATCTTGTTGGACGCCAGGCCGCACATCTCGTGGCCCTCGAACTGGATCGAGCCTTGGGCGCGGCCCAGCATGCCCATGATCCCGCGCAGGGTCGTGGTCTTGCCGGCCCCGTTGCGCCCGAGCAGGGTCACGACCTCGCCCTGGCGGATCTCGAAATTCATGCCGTGCAGAATGTGCGACTCGCCGTACCAGCCATGCAGGTCGGCAACCTTGAGCAGCGTCGTCGTCGCGGCGGATGCGTCAGGCATGCCCCGTCCCCACATAGGCTTCGATCACGGCGGGATTGGCCGATACCTCGGCATAGACGCCTTCGGCCAGGATCTCGCCACGCGCCAGCACCGTGATGCGGTCCGACAGGTCGGCCACGACCGACAGGTTATGCTCGACCATCAGGACCGTACGATTTTGGGCGACGCTCTTGATCAGCGCCGAAATGCGGCCGATGTCCTCGGTACCGAGGCCAGCCATAGGCTCGTCGAGCAGCAGCATCTCGGGATCGAGCGCCAGAGTTGTCGCGATTTCGAGCGCGCGCTTGCGACCATAGGCGAGTTCGCCCGCATCATGCTTGATGAACTCTTCCAGCCCGACGGCACAGACCAGTTCCTCGGCCCGCTCGTTCAGCCGATCGAGCACCGACTGATTGCGCCAGAAGTGAAAGGAATTACCGAGCGGGCGCTGCAGCGCCACGCGCACGTTCTCGCGCACACTCAGGTTCGGAAAGACGGCCGAGATCTGGAACGAACGGACCATGCCGCGCCGCGCGACATCGGCCGGCTTGACCCAGGTGACGTCCTCACCCTTGAAAGTGATGGTGCCCTTGGTCGGCCTCAGGAATTTGGTGAGCAGGTTGAAGACCGTGGTCTTGCCGGCACCGTTCGGTCCGATCAGCGCATGGATCGTGCCGCGGCGCACCTGGAGGTTCACGCTTTTGACGGCGGTGAATCCCAAGAAGTCCTTGGTCAGCCCCTGAGTCTCTAGGATGTAGTCGCTCACGCCTCCGGCGCCCTCCCCGAAAATACCCGGTTGAACTGTTTTATTGTTCTATTGTTGCCCAGCCGAACCGCCAGCGGAAGCTATCGAAACGCGTCGGCGAACACAAGCCTGCCGCACTGCCGCAAGAATGAATGCCGCAGCGCGACATGGAATGGCCGCCGCGACGCCGCAGCCCTTGCGTTCGCCATCCCGGGACGTTCAACTGTCGGCTCACCCGATCTGAGGATTTCCGCGGCATGAACCCGCCTGCCCCACCTGTTTCCGCCGCCGGCCTGATGGGCGAAATTTCGTTCGACGCGGCCGGCCTCGTGCCCGTCATCGCCCAGCAGCATGACACCGGCGAGATCCTGATGATGGCCTGGATGAACCGGGACGCCGTCGTCGAAACTCTGGAGACCGGGCGCGTCTGCTATTGGTCGCGCTCGCGCGCCGCGCTCTGGCGCAAGGGCGAGACCTCGGGCCAGGTCCAGCGCCTCGTCGAGCTGCGCCTGGATTGCGACGGCGATACCATGCTGGCATTGGTCGATCAGACCGGTGTCGCCTGCCATACCGGCCGCCGCTCCTGTTTTTACCGGGCGGCCCGCGACGGTGATTGGCAGGTCATCGCCGCCGTGGAAAAGTCGCCGGACGAATTGTACGGCGAGCGATAACACCCGGAGGATCCTGCCCATGCGCCTGCTGATCGCGATGATGAAGCATGAAACCAACAGTTTCTCGCCGATCGCGACGCCCTGGCAGCGCTTCGTCGATTGGGGAGCCTTCCATGACGCCGAGGTCGTGAAGGCCTATCGCGGCACGGCCATGCCGATCGGTGCCTATATCGAACTCGCCGAATCGGCCGGTGCGGACATCGTCAGCCCGATCGCAGCCGAAGCCATGCCGAGCGGGATCGTCTCGGCTGACGCCTATCGGCGTCTGACCGATCCGATCCTGGAGGCGGTCGCCCGCGGCGGGATCGACGGGGCCATGCTCGACCTGCACGGCGCGATGGTCGCCGAAGGCACGCCGGACGGCGAAGGCACGCTGCTGGAGCGGATTCGCGCCCTGGCGCCGGCCCTGCCGATCGCCGTCACCTGCGACCTGCACGCCAACCTGACCCGCAAGATGGTCGAGAACTGCACCGCGCTCATCGGCTACAAGACTTACCCCCACGTCGACATGCATGTCGTCGGCCGGCAGGTCGGGCGCATCCTGCTGGACGCGCTGGCCGGCAAGGTCGCGCCGGTCATGGCCTGGGGCAACCGGCCGATCCTGGCCCAGACCCTGCGCATGGGCACCGACGACGAGCCGATGAAAGGCCTGGTCGAGGCCGCGCGCTCGGCCGAGACAGGACCGATCCTGGCCGCGACCGTGTTCGGCGGCTTCCCGCTCGCCGATATGCCCGACGCCGGCCTGTCGGCGGTCGTCGTGGCCGATGGCGATGCTGATGCCGCCGCCGAAACCCGCGACCGGCTGCTCGACCAGGCCTGGCGGCAGAAAGAGGAGTTCATCTATCGCCACGAACCTCTCGTCGAAGCGATCGGGCGCGCGAGAAGGATCGACGTCGGCCCGGTGCTACTGCTCGACCATGCCGACAATTGCGGCTCCGGCGGCACCCAGGATGTCATGACCGTGATCGCCGAAGTCCTGCGCCAGGATCTGCCGGACGTCGCGGTCGCGGCCGTGTGGGACCCGGCCGCGGTCGAAGAAATGGCGCAGGCCGGCGTCGGCAGCACCGTGACGCTGGCGCTGGGCGGCAAGACCGACATGCCGTCGATCGGCCTTGACGGCGCACCGCTGACGGTCACCGGCAAGGTCAAGCTGGTGTCGGACGGCGAATGGATCTGCCGGGGCCCGATGTATACCGGCGTCACGGTGATGATGGGCAAGACCGCGGTGCTGCAGATCGGTTCGGTCGAGATCGTCGTCGTCTCGCGCCACCACGAGCCCTGGGACCTGGGGGTCTTCACGTCGGTCGGCATCGATCCGCGGGCCAAGCGCTATCTGGTGCTGAAATCGCGCATTCACTACCGCGCCGGCTTCGCGCCGATCGGCACTGCGACCGTTACCTGCGACGGCGACGGGGTCACTACGTCCAACAATGATCTGCTGCAGTTCGAACGGTTGCGCCGGCCGGTCTATCCGCTCGACCGGCCGAACGAGTGGCCGGGCCTGTAGCGCCGATCAGGGCTCGACCGGACAGCTGAGCGTGGCCTTGACGTTTTCCAGCATCAACGCGTCCAGGCTTCGGGTCGTGCAGGAGGCGTTGTAGGCCGCCGTACTGGCATTGTAGCGGGCGACGAGCTGCTGCAGGCGCGGCGTCAGTTCATAGTAGAATTCCGCCATGGTCTTCTCGCGCGCCTCGACCAGGCGGCGATAGGCCTCGACCTGGTCCGGCTGGTTCACGTCGACGTTCGCCTTGCTGTCGGCCATCTGCTTGTCGAGGGCCGCGAGCCGGTCCTGGACTTCCTGATGGCGGGCGGTTTCGGCCGCGACGCGGGCGCCGAGAATATCCACGCTTTGATGGGCACACAGGCAATAGCGGATCTCGTCCGGTGCCGTGATGGTTCCGGCGCCCGGCATCGGCGTCTGCAGCGGCGCGCCGACCTGGGCGAGTGCGGGACCGGCAGCGAGGGCCGACAGGGCGGCGGCAAATAGAATGGCAGAACGGGCCATGAGCTTGATTCCTCCAACGAGCAGGGCGGCGGTGAAACCGGCCACCTTCCCTGTAGGAACGCCCGAAGCGGGAAACCATTGCACAGGGGCTTCGCCCCGCGACATCCGGCCCGAACGAAGAAAGGGCCCCCGAGACCGGGAGCCCTTCCTGGGTCGTCGCCTGGGCGTCGCTCGTTAGCGGAGCAGCGTCAGGATCGAGGAGTTCTGCGTACCGGTGACCGACAGCGACTGGATGCCGATCTGCTGACGCAGCGTCAGAGCCTGGGAATTCGCCGCCTCGAGGTTCAAGTCGGCAAGGGTCAGCTTGTCGCCGCCGCCCGAGAGCGTGGACGAATAGCTGGCACTGAAGTTCGACCGTGCCTGGAGGATGTTGACGTTCGTGCCCAGCGCCGCCGTCAGGGCGTTGTTCTGGCTGATCGCCGCATCGAGACGATTGTCGCTGGCGGTGAAGATGGCTTCCGCCTGCGAGACCGTGATGGTGCCGGACTGGCTGGTGAGATTGAGCGACGAGAAGCCCGTGATCGTGCCGGCGCCGTTCGCCGACGAGGCGATGACGTTCGAGAAGTTGAGCGTGCCATCGGACTTGAAGGCGATGGTCGCGGCCGTGAACAGCGAGTTGCCGTTGCCCGCGACCGTCGAAGTGTAGGAGAAGCCATTGATGGTGAAGGTCGCCGCCGTCCGCTCGGAGAACTGCGTGGTCAGCGTCGTGGAAGTCTTGGTCAGCAGGTTGAGGCCCTGGTACGAGGCGTCCTTGACCAGCTGGGCCAACTGCTTGGCGATGTTCTTGAACTGA
>NZ_DASZBY010000113.1:0-11582 GCF_035943795.1 Aliidongia sp.
GCGATCCGCCGGTCAGGGTCACCCCGCCGTCGATGCTGCCGCTGTTCGACAGCAGACCCGAACTCGTGAAGCTGCCGGCATCGATGAAGGTGCCGCTATTGCTGAACGTGCCGGTGCTGGTCAGCGTCCCGGCATTCGTGAGCGTCACGCCCGCCGCGATCGTGCTGGCACCGGTCAGGGTCCAGGACGCATCGCTATCGACGGCGATATTGCCGAAATTGAGGAAGTTCGAGCCGCCCAGGCCGCCGAGGCTGCCGCCGATGCCGGAAAGCTCCATCACGTTAGCGCCCGCGCCGCCATCGACGGCACCGCCGAACACGGCGCCCGGCCGCAGCACCAGCAGATCGTTGCCGGCGCCGAACAGCACCGCCGTACCGCCCTGCCCGGCGATCGTGCCCGAATTGATGAGCGTGTTGGCGTCGGTGCCGCCGAACTGGACGCCGATGCCGGTGCTGGCGATCGTACCGGCGTTGGTCACGAAACCGGCGGCGCCGCCGCTGTAGACGCCGATGTTCGGGCCTTGGATCAGGGCCGCCGTGCCGGTGTTCGCGACCGTGCCGCCGGCCAGCAGCAGGACGCCATATTGGCTCGTGCCGATGATGGTGCCCGCGTTCGTGACCATGGCCGCGGCGGCGGCCTTGAGACCGCCGCCGCCGGTGAGCGTGCCGGTGGCATCGTTCGTGACGGTGCCACCGGTCAGGATATTGACGGCCGCGTTCGTGCCGGTGATCCGGCCGGAATTCGAGAGGCTGCCGGCACCGCTCAGCGTCACCGTGCCGGTGATGCTGCCGGAATTGGTCAGCAGGCCCGCGTCGTAGAACGAGCCGGCGGATGTATCGATGCTGCCGCCGTTCGTGAAGGTGCCAAGATTGGCGAAGGTGCCGGCGTTGATGAGCGTCGTCCCAGCGGCGAGGGTATTGCCGCCCGCAGCACTCCACGCGCCGCCCGTATCGACGGCCACTTGGCCGAAGTTGATGAACCCGGTCCCGAGGCCGGTAATGGTGCCGCCGCCTGCTGCCAGTTCCAGCGTGTTGGTGCCGGCACCGCCATCGACCGCGCCGGTGAAACTGGCCCCGCTCATCAGCACCAGGCGGTCGTTGCCGCTGCCGAAGCGCACGGCCGTGCCGCCGTTGCCGATGATCGTGCCGCCGTTGACGATCGTCCCGTTCTGGCTGGCGGTGAAGAGGACGCCGACGCCGTTGGTGCCGACGATGGTGCCGAGATTGGTCAGCATGGGCGTGCTGCCGCTCAGCGCGTAGACGCCGTTCGCGCCGCTGATCAGGTTGCCCGCCTGATTCTGCAACACGCCTGAACCGGCGAGCGTGACGGTGGAGAGAATGGTGCCGGCGTTGGCGAGCGTGCCCAGGACGTCGAGCGTCCCGATCGAGTTCGACCCGGTCAGGGTCGCGGACGCCCCGCTGTCGACGGTCACCGTGCCGAAATTTGTCAGTTGGGCGGTAACGGCGCCGCCGGTGAATTCGGCGAGGTTGGTGCCGCCGCCGCCGTCGACCAGGCCGGTGAAGACGGCGCCCGACTGCAGCAGCAGGCTGTCGTTGCCGCCGCCGAACTGCACGGCCGTGCCGCTATTGCCGATGATCGTGCCGCTGTTGATCAGCGTGTTGTTGTAGGTCGTGCTGCCGCCGTCGGCGAAGCGCACGCCGATGCCGGCCGTGCCGGTGCCCGCGATCGTGCCGCTATTGCTGAGGTTGCCGCCGGCGCCAAGGTCGACGCCGATATTGGCGCCGATGATGCGGCCGCTATTGCCGACCGTGGCGAGCTTGTGGCTGGTGAGGACGCCATCCCCGACGCCGGAGATGGCGCCCGTGTTGATGAGCGTACCGGTATTGGCCAGGTAGAGGCCGGCGCCGGAACGACCGGAAATGGTGCCGTCGTTGGCGATGGTCGTGGCATTGGCGCTGTAGAGAGTAAGGATGCCGTAGCTGCCACCGATGGTGCCGCCGCTGCTGTTCGTGATGAAGCCGCCACCCTTCAGATAGATGCCATAGCCGGATTGGCTGTCGATCCGGCCGCTGTTGGAGATGATGACATTGGAGCCCGAGGTCGCCTGGACGGCGTGATACAGCGTTGCGCTGATCGTGCCGGTGTTCGACAGGCCGGTGGTCCCGGTCAGGACCACGCCCTTGTAGAGCGAGCCCGAATTCGACAAGTGACCGGCCCCGGTCAGGGTCACGCCGCCGGAGATCGAGCCGGCGTTGGTCAGCGAGCCGCTGCTGTAGAGCGTACCCTGGCTCGTGAGCGTCACACCTGAAGCGATGGTGTTGGCACCGGTCAGCGTCCAGTCGGATCCGTTGGAGATCGTCACCTGGCCGAAGTTCGTGAAGCTGGTGCCGAGCCCGGTCAGACTGCCGGTCCCGGTGCCGAGCACGAGCGTGTTGGTACCGAGGCCGCCATCGACCAGGCCGTCGAAAACGCCACCCGCCTGCAGCGTAAGCAGGTCGTTGCCGCTGCCGAACTGGACGGCCGCGGTGCTGCCGGAAATCGTGCCCGAATTGGTCAGCGTGTTGTTGAATGTGCCGGCGAAGTGCACGCCATAGCCGCCGGTGCCCGTAATGGTGCCCGTGTTCGAGATCCTGGCGGCGCCGGCGATGTCGATGCCGTCCTGCCCGCCGGTGATCCGGCCGCTGTTCGCGATGGTGACGGCATAGGCCGACGGCCCCGAGACGGCGTTGCCGGTGGCGGAAATCGTGCCGGCGTTGGTCAGTGTCCCACTGGTGAACAGCGTGCCCGCGCTGGTCAGCGTCACCCCGGCGGCGACGGTACTGTTGCCGCTCAGGGTCCAGCTGCCGCCACTGTCGAGGGCGACGGTGCCGAAGTTGGTGAAGCTGGTGCCGAGCCCGGCAAGCGTGCCGGCACCGGTTGCGAGTTCGATGACGTTGCTGCCGCTGCCGCCGTCGACCTTTCCGGTGAAGGTGGCGCCGTTCTGCAGGATCAGCCGGTCGTTGCCGCTGCCGAAACGCACGGCCGTGCCGCTGGTGCCGATGATGGTGCCGGCATTCGTGAGGGTGCTGGCGGCGGCACCGGAAAATCTGACACCGTAGCTGCCGGAGATCCTGCCGCCGGCACTGTTCGTGACGATGCCACCCACGGTCATGTCGACGCCCGTGCCGGTACCCTTGATGGTGCCGCTGTTGGTCACGGTGACGCCGGTCGCGCTGGCCACGACGCCATAGGTCGAGCCGATGATGGTGCCGGCATTCATGATGGTGCCGGCGCCACCGGTGCGGACGCCGATGTAGCCGGCCGTGATGGTGCCCGTATTCGCGTTCGTGACGGCGCCGCCCGATCTCAGGTAGACGCCCGTCCCGCTGCCCGCGGTGGTGGCCGTGATAGTGCCGGCATTACTGACCGTACCGGCGGCACCGCCGATATAGATGCCGGTCTGCTGGCTGGTGATCCGGCCGCCCGCCTGGTTGGTGACCCGGCCGCCCGCCGTCAGCTGGATGGCGTAGACGCCGTTGATGCTGCCGGCATTCACCACGGTGCCGGCGGCACCCTGGATGGAGATGGCGTGATAGCCGGTATTAAGGGGGTTCCTGTCGGTGAGGATGCTGCCGCCGTTGCTGTTCGTGACCGAGCCACCCGCGGACAACGTGACGCCGGTGTAATAGCCGTAGACGGTGCCGCTGTTGACCAGCAGGCCCGGGCCGCCGTTGATCTGCACGCCGGTCGAAAAGTTGCCGGCGATGCGGCCCTGATTGACGACGGTGCCCCCGGCCTCGAACAGGACGCCGACCGGCTGGATGCCTACGTTGTATTTGTTGGTGATCGTCCCGACATTGGTGAGCGTCCAGACCTGGGTCGCATCGCCGTAGATGCCGGTCGACCTGTTGCCGGCCTGCTGGTTCGTGTTCTGAACCGTGACGCCCGCGCCGAGGTAGAAAGTGTTGTAGCCCGGATAGTTCGTCAGGATGATGCCGCTGGTCGAAGAGCCCGGCAGGCCGAGCGTGTCGGCTCTGGCCGGTGTCGGGAGGGTGACCCCGACCGACGCCAGCACCGGCAGCGCCAGAAGTGCGACGCGCGCACAACTGCAGAGCAACCTTTCGGCGAGTTCGACGGGATGCCTGGGGACGAGCGCGGAAGCGGCGGGTAGCAGGGTGGCGGACGTCATGAGACTGCTCCGAAGGGCGGTCCCTCCATTTGTCGTCCCGACCGTTACTCATTCCTTAACAATCCGCTTCCGAGCAGTCTCATAATGCTCCGGAACGGCAGCAGTGGGCGGTTTGATGCCGATGCGCCTAGAATTTTCCACTCCATGTCGGATCCCGACCTCCCCGTTCGTCCTTAGGACAACGACAACGCCAGGAGTACACCCATGTCCAAGATCTCCCCCTGCCTGTGGTTCGATGGCCAAGCCGAAGAGGCGGCGAATTTCTATGTTTCGCTGCTGCCGGATTCGCGGATCGACCATGTCCAGAAGAACCGCTCCGATACGGCGGGCAAGGCCGGCACGGTGCTGATCATCGAGTTCACGCTCGCCGGCCAGCGGTTCCAGGCGCTCAACGGCGGCATGAAGGTCGAATATACCCACGCGCTCTCGCTGTCGGTCGATTGCGCGGACCAGGCCGAGGTCGACCGGCTGTGGGCGGCGCTTTCGGACGGCGGCAAGGAGGTGCAGTGCGGCTGGGTGACCGATCGCTACGGCGTCTCGTGGCAGATCGTGCCTTCCATCCTGCCGAAGCTGCTGGCCGACCCGGATGCGGCCAAGGCCGAGCGGGTGATGCGGGCGATGATGGGCATGGTCAAGCTGGACATCGCCGCCCTCGAAGCGGCGGCTGCCGCCGGCTAGCAGCCGCCGACGCCGTTCCATCGGGTCATAGGCGCGGGCTGACACAGTGTGGTAATAGTGGACTCGGGCCGCTTGCGGCGGCATTGAGCGAAGGACCTTGTGCGCAATGGCGGAAATCCGCGCTGACCGCGATCGTTTCGTAGCCTTCGCGTTCGCCGCGGCGGATCTCCTGATCGAACTGGACGCCAAGCGCCGCATCGTGTTCGCGACCGGGGCGGCGCAGAGCCTGATCGGGCTCGCCGCCGCCAAGCTCGCCGGCCGCCATTTCATGGACCTGTTCCCACCGTCCGACCAGGGCTTCGCCGGGCGCGTGCTCGACGGGCTGACGGAGGCGGAGCGGATCGAGCCGGTCGCCATCCCGCTGGCCCGACCCGATGGCGGCACCACGCGGGTCTGGCTGGGCGGCTGCCGGTTCGGCGGCGAGGGGTCCAACTACTTCCTCGCCATCTCCCACCTGATCACGCCGCTGTCGGATGCGGTCGAGGAGGCGCGCGATCCCGAGACCCGGCTGCTCGACGCCGAAGCCCTGCCCGACGTGCTGAAGCGCGTGTCGCAATCGACCGGCGACGGGCCGGTATCGCTCACCATGCTGCACCTCGACGGGCTCGAAGGGCTGCAGCAGCGCCTGACCGAGCAGCGGCGCAGCGAGCTGATGGGCGAGATCGGCGCCGTGCTGCGCCTGTCGTCGACCGGCGGCGACGCGGCAGCGCAGATTTCCGACAGCGGCTTCGCGCTCGTGCCGCGGCCGGGGCTCGATTCCGGCGCGATCGAGGCGGAGCTGGCGTCGATCACCGCGGCGGCGGCGCCCAACCGGCGGCCGTTGGCGGTGCGCAGCGCCCAGGTCGTGATCGAGGCGGCCGACCTCGAAGACAAGAACGCGGCCCAGGCGCTGGCCTATTGCGTCAAGAAATTCTCCCAGTCCGACGGGCGCGACTTCTCGCTGGCCTCGCTCGAAGAGGCGCTGGCCGGCATGGTCGACGAGACGCTGGACCGGGTCGCACAGATGCGCTCGACCGTGTCGAGCGGCGATTTCTCGCTGGTGTTCCAGCCGATCGTCGATCTGGAATCCGGCGGCGTGCATCATTTCGAGGTGCTGTCGCGCTTCGCGCCGGGCGAGAGCCCGTACGAGTTCATCGTGTTCAGCGAAGAGGTCGGCATGGCCGCCGAACTCGATCTTGCCGTGTGCGAGAAGGTGGTGAAGCTGATGACCGGCTCGCCGGCCGCCGCCCCGATCGCGGTCAACCTGTCGGGCAAGTCGATGGCCAGCCTGCCCTTCATGACCCGCCTGGCCCGCCTGCTGGCGGACGCGCCGATCGACCGCACCAAGCTGATGTTCGAGATCACCGAGTCGAGCGCCATCGACAACCTGGACCAGGCCGACACGTTCCTGCAGAGCCTGCGCGCGCTCGGCCACCGCATCTGCCTCGACGATTTTGGCGCCGGCTTCGGGGCCTATACCTACCTGCGCCGGTTCGAGATCGACTATGTCAAGCTCGACGGCCCGTTCCTGAAGAACGGCATGAACAACATGCGCGACCGGTCGCTGCTGCGCTCGATCGCGACAGTGTGCGAGGAACTGGGCGCCAAGACCATCGGCGAGATGATCGAGACCCGGGAAGAGGCTTATGCCGCCGCCGGCCTGGGCGTCAATTTCGGCCAGGGCTATTATTTCGGCCGTCCCTTGACCAGCCCGACCCTGCCGCCGATGCCCACGCCAGGCGCGATGGCGTTCTAGGATCGTGGAGAGTGGGCGCGGCGCCCTATATGATCTCACGGGATCCCCGAAGCCCAGCGCGAGAACCCACCTCATGATGTCGATGCGATCAGAGCGCCTGCCGTGCCTCGGCCCCCATGGTTTCTACCAGCTCGCCTACAGCCATTGGCCAGGTGTCAACGGCGGGCGCACCACGGTCTGCGTCCATGGCCTGACCCGCAACGGGCGCGATTTCGACGTGCTGGCCCGGCGCCTGGCCGTGCGCGGTCCCGTGGCGGCGCCCGACATGCCGGGGCGGGGGCGCAGCGCGTGGCTGGTCGACCCGATGGACTACAGCTATCCGGTCTATCTGGGCGCCGTGGCGGCGCTGATCGCGCGGCTGGGCGTGGACGAGGTCGATTACGTCGGCACCTCCATGGGCGGCATCATCGGCATGATGCTGGCCTGCCAGCCGGGTTCGCCAATCCGCCGGCTGGTCATCAACGACGTCGGCCCGTTCATCCCGGTCGCCGCCCTGCAGCGCATCGCCGACTATGTCGGGCTCGACCCGGAATTCGCCGACCTCGACCGGGTCGAACAATACCTGCGTGCGGTCCATGGCTCGTTCGGCGCGCTGACCGACGCGCAATGGCGCCATATGGCCGAGACCAGCCACCGGGTCCGCTCCGACGGCAGCCTGGGCCTGGGCTACGATCCGGCGATTGCCCGGGCGTTCAAGGCGGTGCCGCTCGCCGATGTCGATCTCTGGCCGTTCTACGACCGCATCCCATGCCCGACCCTGGTGATCCGCGGCGCCAGGTCCGACCTGCTGCTGGCCGAGACCGCCCGGGACATGACCCGGCGCGGCCCCAAGGCGGCGCTGTTCGAGGTGGCCGACGCCGGCCATGCCCCGGCACTGATGGAGGAAGCGCAACTCGCCCGCATCGAGGAATTCTTCGCCCGATGACGCTGCTCCAGTCCGACTTCGAGCCGTTCCGCCCGCGCTTTCCCTGGTACGGCCCCGACCTGCAGACCCTGCGCAACACGATCTTCCGCACGCCGGTTGACGTCAAAGGGGGCGAGCGGCTGGTGCTGCCCCTGGGCGACGGCACAGGCGACGCGCTCGCCGCCCGGCTCGACCGCCCGCCCGAGGGCCGGGGTGCGGGCAAGCCGCTCGCCGTCGTGGTCCATGGTCTGGGCGGCGACGAGCGCAGCACCTACATGATCCGCACGACGCGCCATATGCTCAGCCTGGGCTATCCAGTGCTGCGGCTCAGCCTGCGCGGCGCCGGGCCGTCGCGGCCATTGTCGGGCGGCCATTACCACGCCGGCCGCAGCGACGACCTGGCCGCGGCCCTCGCAGGCCTGCCGCCGGGCCTGACCGCCCGGGGCATCGTGCTGATCGGCTATTCACTGGGCGGCAACCTGGTGCTGAAATTCATGGGTGAGGGAGCCCATGGCCATGACGTGCGCGGCGCCGCCTCGGTCTCGGCGCCGATCGACCTCGCCGCCACCTCGCGGCGCATCCTCGAGCCGCGCAACAAGCTCTATCACCTGAAGATCCTGAAGACGATGAAGGACGAGACCCTGGCGCCCGGCGCGGCCCTGACCGAGGCCGAGCGCCTGGCGATCGAACAGGCGCGCACCGTGTTCGAGTTCGACGACGGCTTCGTGGCGCCGCGCAACGGCTATGCCGGCGCCGACGATTATTACGCGCACAATGCCGCGATCGGCTTCCTCGATCGTATCGACCGGCCGACCCTGGTCGTCCATGCGCTGAACGATCCCTGGATTCCGACCGAGAGCTACCGCACGGTCGATTGGGGCGCCTATGCCCATGTGTCGGCCTTGCTGCCCCGCGGCGGCGGCCACCTCGGTTTCCACGGCCGCGGCAGCGTCACCCCCTGGCACGACCGCGCGATCGGACGGTTCTTCGCCGGAGTGGTTTAGAGCCTATCCCGCCCTCAGGCGCTTCGCGGCCTCGATCGCGAAGTACGTCAGCACGCCGTCGGCGCCGGCGCGTTTGAAGCCGAGCAGGGATTCGAGTACGACGCGTTCGTCGAGCCAGCCATGGTCCATGGCACCGCGCAGCATCGCGTATTCGCCGCTCACCTGGTAGGCGTAGGTCGGCACGTGGAAATTGTCCTTCACACGCCGGATGATGTCGAGGTAGGGCAGGCCGGGCTTGACCATGACCATGTCGGCACCCTCGGCCAGGTCGAACGCGACCTCGCGCAGCGCTTCCTCCCCGTTGGCCGGGTCCATCTGGTAGCCGCGCTTGTCGAGCGGCCGGTTTGAGGCGCGTTTGGAGCCGATCGCCTCGCGGAACGGGCCGTAGAAGGCGGAGGCGTATTTGGCGGCATAGGACATCAGCCGCACATGCTCGAAGCCTGCGGCATCGAGCGCGTCGCGGATCGCGCCGATGCGGCCGTCCATCATGTCGGACGGGGCGATCACGTCGCAGCCGGCGCGCGCCTGGGTCAGCGACTGGCGAACCAGCGCCTCGACCGTCTCGTCGTTCAGCACCCGGTCCTCGACCACGATGCCGTCATGGCCGTGACTGGTATAGGGATCGAGCGCCACGTCGCACAGCACGCCCAGATCCGGCAGCTGCCGCTTCAACTCGCGCACCGCCTGGCAGATCAGGTTGTTCTCGTTCCACGCCTCGGCGCCATCGTCGGTCTTGAGGTTGGCCTCCGTCGCGGGGAACAGCGCGATGCAGGGGATGCCGAGGGCGGCTGCCTCGCCGGCGGCATCGATCAATTGCGTCACGGTCAGGCGCTCGACGCCGGGCATGGACGAGATCGGCTGGCGCGGACCGTCGCCCGGCTGCACGAATACGGGCCAGATCAGGTCGGCCGGGGTCACCACGTTCTCGGCGACCAGGCGGCGTGACCAGTCGTCATGGCGGTTGCGGCGCAGGCGGGTGCGGGGATAGGCCCCAAGGGAATACGACGACAAGGTGCCATCCGTTGACTGGTGCGATCTGGCGGTACGGTAGAACCTGGACGGCCGGATGACAATCGCGCGACGAGCACGGGAGCCGCGCCGGATTGAAGCATCGGCGGCTTCGACCTATGCTCGCGGCCATCCCGATATCCTGGAGCCTCGCCCGCAAATGACCAATTCCGCCCTGGAACCGATCCCCGACGAGGTGCTGGTCGAAACGCGCGGCCGCCTCGGCATCGTCACGCTCAACCGGCCGAAGGCGCTGAATGCGCTCAGCCTGGGTATGATCCGGGCGACGGACCGGGCGTTGATCGCGTTCGCCGGCGACGAGGCGGTCGATGCGGTCGTGATCCGCGGGGCCGGCGAAAAGGCGTTCTGCGCCGGCGGCGACGTGCGGGCGCTGGTGACCGCGCCGGAGGGTGTCGACAAAGCCCGGCTCGCCCGCGATTTCTTCGCTGAGGAATATCGGCTGAACCTGCGCATCCACGATTATCCGAAGCCGTTCGTGGCGCTGATCGACGGCGTCACCATGGGTGGCGGCTGCGGCCTGTCGCTGCACAGCCGCCATGTGGTCGCGACCGAGCGCACCATGGTCGCCATGCCCGAGACGGTGCTGGGCCTGTTCCCCGACGTCGGCGCCACTTGGTTTCTCAACCGGTGCCCGGGCGAGATCGGTCTGTGCCTGGGCCTCACCGGGCGCCGGCTGAAGGCGGCGGACCTGAAGGCGATCGGGCTCGCCAGCCATGTCGTGCCGTCACCCGGCATCGATGCACTGGTCGGCGCGCTCGCTGGCAAACCTCAGCTCGATCACGAGACGGTCCGGCGCGTGCTCGATACTCACGGCCAGGACGCGGGCCCCAGCGCGTTGCTGGGCGATCGTGTTGCCATCGACCGGATCTTCGCGGGCGATAGCCTGGAGGCGATCATCGCAGCACTCTCGGCCGAAACGGCGCCCTGGGCAGCGGAGGCACTGCACACGATCCAGCGCGCCTCGCCGACCAGCCTGCGGGTCACGTTCCGCCAGTTGCGCCAGGGCCGGGCGCTTGGGCCCGACGTCGCGGCCATGCTGCGCATCGAATATCGCCTGGCCGTGCGCTCGGTCGGCGGCAGCGACTTCCCGGAAGGGGTGCGCGCCATCCTGGTCGACAAGGACAACAAGCCGGCCTGGCGGCCGGCGCGGCTGGATCAGGTCGATGCGGCATGGGTCGAGCAATTCTTCGCGCCGTTTCAAAATCCGGCCGACGAGCTCACGTTTCCTTGATCGATCTCTTGGCTCGATAAAGCGAGGACCGAATTAAGTGAAATTTAACCCGGGTTGCGTTTGATAAGGTTAACGAATTATCCGGGCAGCAGGCAGGCATGAAAGAGTCCTATTTGAACCTGATCGCGCTGGTCGAGCGCTTGCATCGCCAGTTCCTGGAACTGGTGCGCACGGAGCTCGACAGCCTCGGTGTGCAGGACATCAACAACGTTCAGGCGTTGATCCTGTTCAACATCGGATCGGCGGAGCTGACGGTCGGCGAATTGACGCTGCGCGGCTGCTATCTCGGATCCAACGTGTCCTATAACGTCAAGAAGATGGTCGAGAACGACTATCTGATCCAGGAACGCTCGCCGCATGATCGGCGCTCGATCCGGGTGCGCCTGACGCCAAAGGGCCTGGACCTGTGCGCCAAGCTCGATGCGATGCACGATCGCCACATCGCCAGCCTGGCCAGCACGCCGGTCGACGAGGCGACGATCGAGGGCACGAACGCGGCGCTGAAGCGGGTCGACCGCTTCTGGACCCAGATCGTCGATCGCGGCGTCCGGATCATGCCGCGGGTCTCGCCGACCGCCGCCTGATCGAATTCACCTCGGAATGAAAGAACGGGGCCGGATCGACCGGCCCCGTTTTCGTTGCTGACTTAGAGCGTGTTCGTTTTAAATTGAAGCGTAACCTGAGTTGGCGAGATAGGCAGCGCACTCGGATGGCGAGAAACAGTCGAGCAGCTTGCCGATGCGCTGCCAAGTAGCTTGGATGGTCCGCTCGCCGGCCTTGCGCAGCAAGGTCTTGAGCTTGGCAAAGACCTGCTCGATCGGGTTGAGGTCGGGGCTGTAGGGCGGCAGGAACAGGAGCTTAGCGCCGGCTTG
>NZ_DASZBY010000114.1:0-71799 GCF_035943795.1 Aliidongia sp.
TATTCCGTCAGCGGCCCCTACGATATGATCGCGGTGGTCGAGGCGAGTTCGGTCGAGCAGATGGATTTTCTGATCGACGAGATCGGTGCGCTCGACGGCATCGAGCGAACGGTCTCCTCGATCATCCTTTCGACCAAGTTCGACCGATAACGCAGGTACGCGCCTTCATGACCATCCGGAACGGCTTCATCGATTCGATCGGCAACACGCCGCTCATCCGCCTCGCCCGCGCGTCGGCCGCGACCGGCTGCGAGATCCTGGGCAAGGCGGAATTCCTCAACCCCGGCGGCTCGGTCAAGGATCGCGCGGCGTTGGCGATCATCGAGGACGCGGTCGCCTCGGGCCGCCTCCAGCCGGGCGGCACGATCGTCGAGGGCACGGCCGGCAACACCGGTATCGGCCTGGCGCTCGTCGGCAATGCGCTGGGATATCGCACCGTGATCGTGATGCCCGAGACCCAGAGCCAGGAGAAGAAGGATTTCCTGCGCCTGGTCGGCGCCGACCTGCGCCTGGTGCCGGCGGCGCCCTACAAGGATCCCGGCAACTATGTCCGGGTCTCGGAACGGCTCGCGGCCGAACTGGCGGAAACATCCGAAAGGGGGACCATCTGGGCCAACCAGTTCGACAATGTGGCGAACCGCGAGGGCCACCGGCGCACGACCGGTGTCGAGATCTGGCAGCAGACCGCCGGCCGGATCGACGGCTTCGTCTGCTCGGCCGGCACCGGCGGCACCATCGCCGGCGTGGCAATGGCGCTGAAGGAGCGCAACCCCGCCATCCGCGTGATGCTGGCCGATCCCATGGGTTCGGCCTTCTACAACCACTATACCAGGGGCGAGCTGGTCGCCGAAGGCAGCTCTATCACCGAGGGCATCGGCAACAGCCGGATCACCGCCAATCTGGCCGGCGCGCCGATCGACGGGGCGCTCCGCGTGACCGACGACGAGGCGCTGCCGGTCGTGTTCGAACTGGTCGAGCACGAGGGGCTGGTGCTGGGCGGATCGAGCGGCATCAACGTCGCCGGCGCCATCAAACTGGCACGCGAGCTAGGGCCGGGCCACACCATCGTCACCATCCTGTGCGACGGCGGCGCCCGCTACCAGTCGAAGCTGTTCAATCCGGGGTTCCTGCGTGAAAAGCACCTGCCGGTGCCGCACTGGATGGCATGACATTCCACTGCCGATACAGCGCTGCCGCGGCCGCATTCGCACTGACGAACAGCGCTTCGGCGATGATCTCCGGCCGGCAGGAATGCTGAGCCGTCAGCCAATGTTCGACCAGGGTCAGCTGGCCTGCCGCCAGATACAGCGCGGCCAGCGCATCGGGGATCAGGGCGGAGGCGGATGATTTCCGGCCGACGTCCCGCAAGCGGGCTTCGATCAACTCGGCCAGGCTGCGGGTCAGGATCGGTCTGGTCGGCCCGGTCAGCAAGGTTCGGCTGACCCGTTGATTCTCGCGGAAATGCGCGATGGTGCCGACCAGCGCCGCCGGCATTTCCGGCGCGCCGACCAGGGCGGCCAGCGTCCGGAACGGACCGGCGATGCTCTCGGCCAGCAGATCGTCCTTGCCGTCGTAGTGATCGTAGAAGGTCGAGCGGCCGACGTTGGCACGGGCGACGATGTCGCCGACGCCCAGGCTGTCATAGGCCTGTTCGAGCACGAGTTCGCGGAAGGCGGTCAGCAGCGCCTGGCGGGTCCGCTCGGTCCGCCGGTCGGGTTTCTCGGGCGTCATGGGCGGGCTGCCTTTCCCGGACATCGGGCGGAATTCGTCCGGAACCGGACGTCCGGGCCGCCGGCTCCGCCAATCTTTCGGGATCCTTTGATAGAAGCGCGGCTCCAGTGAGGCAACGAGGAGTTTCGCATGTACCCGGAAACCATGGCCCTTCCTTTCCTCGCGCGGCCGGCCGCGATCGCGCTCCTGGCCTGTACGATCCTGTCGGTGGCGGCCGTCGCCGTGCATCCGACCGTCGCCGACGGTAGCGCGTCGCAGATCCTGATCGACATGGTGCGGGCCCGGGGCGCCGACGAGCATGTCCATGGCGCCGTCATCCTGCTGATGGCGGGCCATCTGTTCGGCTTCCTCGGCTTTGCCGCACGTGTCGGCCTGCATCGGCCGTCGGTGCTGCTCGGGCTGATCGCCTATGGCATCGGCGTCCTCGGCATGATCGGCGCCGCGCTCAACGACGGCTTCATCACGCCGGCGCTCGCGGCCGCCTTCGTCGGCTCCCCGGAAAAGGCCGAACTCGGCATGGCCGTACTGACCTACGGCTGGGTCGCGATCCAGTATCTGGCAAAGCTGGGCTTCGTCGGCATGTCGATCGGCATGCTCGGCGCCTCGCTGCCGCTGCTGCGGGCGCGGGGCTTCGCCCGGCTCGTCGCCGGCACCGGGTTCGTGTCGGGCGTGCTGCCGGTCGCGTTCCTGGTCCTGGCCAAGGCCGACCTGGCGCCGCCGCTGCTGGTCGCGATCCTGGCAGTGCAATCGCTCTGGGCCCTCGCCGCGGCAACGTGGCTGGTCCTCGGCACCACCACCCCGGTCGGCCGTTCCCAACTGGCCTGACGCGGAGCCAGGACGAGACGAAGGCCCGGCCGATCACCCGGCCGGGCCTTCGTTTCGTCTACGCGAGGTGGAGGAGCTTAGCGCTCTTCCTCTTCATCGACGTTCTCGATCACTTCAGCCAGATCGTCTTCGTCCTCGCCCAGTTCGGACGCGTCCTCGATCAGATCCTCGTCTTCCTCTTCGTCGGCGTCGGCGACGACGGCCTCATCGCCTTCGGCGACTTCGACATCCTCGACCTCTGGATCGACCGCGACGCCCGGCGCCACTTCGGCGTCCTTCTCGACGATGCTCGACGGGCGCGACCGGCGCGTCTTCAGGAACGCCTCCGGATCGAACTCCGTATGGCACTTCGGGCAGACGATCGGCTCGCGGTTCAGATCGTAGAACTTTGCACTGCAGGACTGGCAGATGCGCTTGGTGCCCCATTCGGGATTTGCCACCGGGAAACTCCGTCTCTACATGCAGCGGGATCGATGGGCGCCGGTCGCAATGACCGGAACCGAACGTTCCCGTTTCGAATATGGTCGGCGGCAATTGCCATGATCGTCGCCACCTGTCAAAAGCAAAATCCTTGCGCGGGACGCAATTCGCGTGCGCGGGACTCGATTTCCGCCGTAGGGTCGCCCCCGTTCACCGCCCGATGTCCTCTCCGGGAGCCCCGCCGTTTCATGTCGCCGTCGACCCCGCTCATCGCCCGCCCCGGGAGAATGCTCGCAGGGACCATCCCGGTTCCGGGTGATCGCGTCCTGTCGCAGTGCGCGCTGATCCTGGGCGCGCTGGCAGTCGGCCGGACCAGCATCAGGGGATTGCCCGATGATACCGATTTCCGGCAGCTGGCGGCGGCCCTCCGCGCGCTCGGCGCCGCCGTCACGCGCCATGATGACGGGCTGTGGACGGTCGATGGCGTCGGTGTCGGCGGATTGCTGGAACCGTCGGAAATACTCGACCTGGGGGATTCTGGCACGGCCCTCCATCTGCTGATGGGACTGATCGCGAGCCACCCGCTGACCACCATCTTCACCGGCACCGCAGCCCTCAACCGGCGGCCGTTGGCGCGGCTCCTCCATCCGCTGGAGCGGATGGGTGCGCAATTCGTCGGCCGCTACGGCGGTCACCTGCCGCTCGCCGTCGTCGGCGCCGCGGTGCCGATGCCGATCGAGCACGTGCTGCCCGGCACCGGCGACCCGATCAAGCCGGCGATCCTGCTGGCCGGGCTGAACACGCCAGGTCTGACCAGCGTGGTCGAGCCCCGGCCGGCGGACGACGGATTGGATCGCCTGCTGCGCCGCTTCGGTGCCCGGATCGAGGTCGAACCGCTGGCCGACGGCGCGTGCCGGACCCGCATCGAGGGGCAGCCGGAACTCGTGCCGGCGACGCTCGACCTGCCGGGCGATCCCCTCGCGGCCGCATTCCCGATCGTCGCCGCCCTCACGACCGGAGGCTCGGACGTAACGCTGTCCCATGTCGGGCTCGACCCGGCCCGGTCCGGCCTCCTGACGATCTTGCGGGAAATGGGCGCCGGGATCGACGTGCTGGAGACGCGCGACGACAGCGACGGTCCGGCCGGTACGCTTCGGGTCCGGGGCAGCCGCCTCACCGGCGTGACCGTTCCCGGCGAACGGGCTGCCGATTTGCTCGATTACTACCCGATCCTGGCGATCGCCGCCGCCCATGCCACGGGTCCGACGGTGCTGCCCGGATGGGGCGACGGTGATCGGCTCGCCCGCTTCGCCCGGGCGCTCGCGATATGCGGCGTCGATGCTTCGGTCGAGGGCGGCGCGCTCATTCTTCAAGGCGCCGGTGGCCCGGCGACGGGCGGCGCCCGCCTTCCGACCGACCTCGACCCCGATGCGGCCCTGGCGCTGCTTGTGCTCGGCCTCGGGGCCCGGGCGCCGATCGAGATCGCGGACGGTGCCGCGATCGAAACCTGTTTTCCCGGGTTCGCCGGACGGATGCGCGAGCTGGGTGCCGATTTGACGATGGGAGTGGTTTGATGGGTGCGTTCATCATTGCGGTCGATGGACCCGCCGCGGCCGGCAAGGGCACGCTGGCCCGGCGCCTGGCGACGGAGCTGCATCTGGCGCATCTCGATACCGGTGCGCTCTACCGGGCGACCGCGCGCGACGTGCTGGCGGCCGGGCTCGATCCCGCCGATGCGGCGGGTGCCGCCGAGCTTGCGGGCAAGCTCGACCCGGCGAGCCTCGCCGATCCGGGCCTGCGCGGCGAAGAGATCGGCCGGGTCGCGTCGATCGTCTCGGTCCATCCGGCGGTGCGCACGGCGCTGCTCGATTACCAGCGCAATTTCGCCTACCACCCGCCGAACGAGGCCAAGGGCGCCGTGCTCGACGGGCGCGACATCGGCACCGTGATCTGCCCCGAGGCGACGGTGAAGCTGTTCGTCACCGCGTCGCTCGAGGCACGCGCCGGACGGCGCCTGCGCGAACTCGAGACGTCGGGCGCGCCGGCCGATGCCGCGGCCGTGCTGGCGGACCTCCAAGCGCGCGACGAACGGGACAGCAAACGCTCGGCGGCGCCCCTGAAGGTGGCGACCGATGCGGTCCTCTTGGACACGAGCGGCCTCGATGCCGACGAGGCGTTCGGCGCCGCCATGTCGATCGTGCGGGCGCGCACCCGGTCCTTCGGCAGCTCGCAAGCCTGAACTGCGCCGCGCCCGCACGCGGAGTCGGTTGCTTCGGCGCCCGGGCGAGAGTATAGAGTCCGCCGCTTTGAGTGTGGTTCGAGGGAGCTTGGTCCGGCCCGGCGTTACGCGGGGCAGGGCGAAGGCTCCCTTTCGTCTTGGGTCCGGGGCTCGTCCTCGGCCGGGACCGATCCCCTCGGCCTCGTTTTAAGACGGGTCTTCACCGCCGCGCCCGATCCAGTCGGCGGTAGACCGGTTCGCCTCGATCCCCGGCGCAATCGGTCTTAAAATCGCTCGGGATCAGGAGAGCCGATGGCTTCTGCAACCACTCACGCCGAGACTTACGAGAAGGAGAGCTTTGCGGCGCTCCTCGATGCCTCGCTCGGTACTTCGTCCAGCCTCGAAGGCACGGTCATCAAGGGCCATGTCATCGGGATCGAGAACGACATGGTTCTCATCGACGTCGGGCTGAAGTCCGAAGGTCGGGTGCCGCTCAAGGAATTCGCGACCGCCGGCAAGCCGGCCGAGCTCGCCGTCGGCGATCTCGTCGAGGTCTATCTCGAGCGCATGGAAGACAAGCACGGCGAAGCGCAGCTCAGCCGTGAGAAGGCCCGTCGCGAAGAGGCCTGGACGCTCCTGGAAAAGAGCTTCACCGCCAACGAGCGCGTGACCGGCGTCATCTTCGGTCGCGTCAAGGGCGGCTTCACGGTCGACTTGAACGGCGCCGTGGCATTCCTTCCGGGCAGCCAGGTCGATATCCGCCCCGTGCGCGACATCACCCCGCTGATCGGCACGCCGCAGCCGTTCCAGATCCTGAAGATGGACCGTTCGCGCGGCAACATCGTCGTCTCGCGTCGCGCCGTGCTCGAAGAGAGCCGGGCCGAAGCGCGTTCGGAGCTGGTGGCCAACCTCAAGGAAGGCCAGATCCTCAACGGTGTGGTCAAGAACATCACCGACTATGGTGCGTTCGTCGACCTCGGCGGCGTGGACGGCCTGCTGCATGTCACCGACATCGCCTGGCGCCGCATCAACCACCCGTCGGAAGCCTTGCACATCGGCCAGTCGGTCAAGGTGCAGGTCATCCGCTTCAACCCCGAGACGCAGCGCATCTCGCTCGGCATGAAGCAGCTCGAGGCGGATCCGTGGGAGGGCGTCGAGCTCAAGTACCCGTCGGGCGCCCGCTACAAGGGTCGCGTCACCAACATCACCGACTACGGCGCGTTCGTCGAGCTGGAGCCGGGCGTCGAGGGTCTCGTTCACGTCTCGGAAATGTCCTGGACCAAGAAGAACGTGCACCCCGGCAAGATCGTTTCGACTTCCCAGGAAGTCGAGGTCATGGTGCTGGACGTCGATCCGCAGAAGCGCCGGATCAGCCTGGGCCTCAAGCAGACGCTCGCCAATCCGTGGGACAGCTTCATCGAGCAGTTCCCGGTCGGCACGGAGCTCGAGGGCGAGGTCAAGAACATCACCGAGTTCGGTCTGTTCGTCGGTCTGCCGGGCGACATCGACGGCATGGTCCATCTTTCCGATCTCGACTGGGCGCGCCCGGGCGAGGAAGTCGTCGCCGACTTCAAGAAGGGTGACCTGGTCAAGGTCAAGGTTCTCGATGTCGACGTCGAGAAGGAGCGCATCTCGCTCGGCGTCAAGCAGCTCTCGGACGATCCGTACGAAGAGAGCATGTCGAAGCTGAAGAAGGGCGACGTCGTGACCTGCACGGTGACCATCGTCACCGAGAACGGTCTCGAAGTGACCACCGCCGACGGCATGCCGGGCTTCATCCGCAAGGCCGAGCTGTCGCGTGAGCGCAGCGAGCAGCGTCCGGACCGTTTCGCCGTCGGCGAAAAGGTCGATGCGAAGGTGACGGCGATCGACCGCGCGACCCGCAAGGTCACGCTCTCGATCAAGTCCCGCGAAGTCGAGGAAGACAAGAAGGCGATGGCCGAGTTCGGTTCGTCCGACTCGGGCGCCAGCCTGGGCGACATCCTCGGCGCCGCGTTCAACCGCGCCAAGTCGGAGAAGGAGAGCTCGTAAGAGCTTCGATCTTCCGACCTGCGGATTTCGCAGGAAAAAAGGGAACGGGTGGCTTCGGCCGCCCGTTTTCTTTTCGCGCTCAGTCCTTCGGCGCCGATCGGCCGGAAAAAACCCTTTAAGCTAAAAGGGTTATTGACCTCGGGCGAGCGATTTGGCAGGCTTGAGCCAACATATTACGAGGGTAAAACCGAGTTTCCCGGGAAAGGTCGGACCTATGACCAAGTCTGAGCTCATCCTGCGCCTTGCCGAGACCAACCCGCATCTCTACCAGCGCGATGTCGAACGCATCGTGACGACGATCTTCGGCGAGATCGCAGACGCCCTGGCCCGCGGCGACCGGGTCGAGCTGCGCGGTTTCGGTGCCTTTTCGGTGAAACGCCGCGACGCGCGCGTCGGCCGCAACCCGCGCACCGGCGACAGCGTCCGCGTCGACGAGAAATTCGTTCCCTATTTCAAGACCGGCAAGCAGTTGCGCGATCGGCTCAACGCCGACGACGAATGATCCCCGGCCGGCGCCGCCTGCGGCCGGGCGCTGGCTTCCGCTGTTGAACGATCCGCGTGTCTCGCCCATTCTGGCGGGACTGGCGCGGTCGAAGAAGGGCGGATGATGCGGTATCTCTACTGGGGTCTGGCGATTATCGTCGCGATCGTGATCGCCTGCTTCGCGGTGTCGAACCGCGGCGCCGTCGATCTGGAATTCTGGCCGCTTCCCCTGGCGCTCTCGCTGCCGCTCTACCTGGTTGTGTTCGCCGTCCTCGCGGCCGGGCTGCTGATCGGCTGGTTCCTCGGCTGGGCCGGCGGCGCCGGTGTCCGGCGCGAACGCCGGCGTCACGCCAGGCGGATTGCCGAACTCGAACGCGACCTGGCCCGGCACTCGACCGCTCCGGCCACTCCCGCGGCTGGCACGTCACTCGCTTCGGTGAGATAGCGTCATGGTCGACCCCCTGCGCGGCCGCATGCCCAGCGCGGCCGGCATGCGCCTCATCAGCCCGTCCGAAGTCCATGGCGCGCTCGACTACGAGCAACTGGTCGAAGCTCTGCGCCAGATGTTCCGCAGCGACTGCACCGTGCCGCTGCGTCACCATCATACGGTCCCGGCCGGTGGTGGACGCGAGGATGCGACCCTGCTGCTGATGCCGGCCTGGCAGGCCGGCCGGCACGTCGGCATCAAGATCGTCACCGTGTTCCCGAGCAATGGCGAGAAATCCCTGCCGGCGGTGATGGGCGCCTATCTGCTGATGGACGGGACGACCGGGTCGCCGATCGCGATGATGGACGGACCGGCGCTCACCATCCGGCGCACGGCGGCCGCCTCGGCGCTCGCCGCCTCCTATCTGGCACGCGCGGACGCGGAACGGCTGCTGGTCGTCGGCACCGGCGCACTGGCACCCCAGCTGGTCGAAGCCCATGCCCGGGTCCGGCCGATCCGCAACGTGCTGATCTGGGGGCGCGACAAGGAAAAGGCGGCGAAGCTGGCCCATCGACTGGACCGGCGCAATCTCAAGGTCGCAGCGACGGACGATCTGGCCGGCGCGGTGCGCGGCGCTCATATCGTGTCCTGCGCCACCTTGTCGAAGGAGCCCCTGATCAAGGGCGAATGGCTGCCGCAGGGCGTGCATCTCGACCTGATCGGCGGCTTTACGCCCGACATGCGCGAGGCCGACGACGATTGCATCAGCCGCGCCCGCGTGTTCGTCGACACGCGCGAGGGCGCCTGCAAGGAGGCGGGCGACATCACCCAGCCGCTCGCCAACGGCCGCCTGACCCTGGACGACATCGCCGGCGACCTGTTCGACCTGGCCCGCGGCAGCCGCGCCGGCCGGCGCTTCTACGATCAGATCACCCTGTTCAAATCGGTCGGCACCGCGCTCGAAGATCTGGCCGCCGCCAAGCTGGTGGTCGACAGCCTGCGGAACTGAGGGTAGTTGAGGCGAAGTTTTTTGCGCCACGCGCCAAAGGAAGCAGCATGAAGGTATCGATCGTCGGGGCCGGCATCATGGGGCTCGGCACCGCCTGGGCGCTCGAACGGCTCGGCCATCAGGTGACGATCTTCGAGCAGGGCCCGGTGCCCAATCCTCTGGGATCCTCGGTCGACCAGCACCGGCTCATCCGCTACCCCTACGGCCCGGCCGAGGGCTATACCAAGATGGTCGCGGATGCCTACGCGATCTGGGACCAGGTCTGGGCCGACCTGGGCGAGACGCTGTATCGCCAGACCGGCACGCTGTGCCTCGGCCAGGCCGGCGCCCGATGGCACCGCGACACGCTCGCGACGCTGGAACGGGCCGGCCACGCGGTCGAGCGGCTGGGCGAGGCCGAGCTCGCGCGACGTTTCCCGCTGATCGAGGCCGCCAACGTCGACGAGGCCTATTACCTGGACAGCGGCGGGGTGCTGTTCGCCGAGCGGATCGTGGCGGCATTGGCCAAGCGCCTGGCTGCGCGTGGCGTCGAGATCCGGGCGCATACCCCGGTGGTCGAGATCGACCCCGACCGCGGCTTCGTCATTCTGGGCGACGGCTCCGTCATCGGCGCCGATGCGCTGGTCGTGGCCGCCGGGCCCTGGGCACCGCGCCTGGTGCCCAGCCTGCGCCGGCGCGTCAAGCCGTCCCGCCAAGTCCTGGCGTATCTGGTGCCACCCGACGATCTGGCACCGCTGTGGCAGACCGGCCCGATGCTGCTGGATATCGACCCCGATGTGGGCTTCTACGTCGTGCCGCCGCGCGACGGCGCCGGACTCAAGCTCGGCGACCATCGCTTCAGCCTCGCGGGCGATCCCGATGGCGACCGGGCCGGAACCGAGGCGGAGATCGCGGTCGGGCTCGCCGGCTGTGCCCGGCGCCTGAAGCGCTTCGACGACTATCGCATCGACCGGCTGAAGGTCTGTTTCTACACGGTCGAGCCGGACGAGAAATTCATCATTGAGCCGGTCGGCCTCTCGACCTATGTCATGAGCCCCTGTTCGGGCCACGGCTTCAAGTTCGGCCCCCTGCTCGGCAGCGCCGTAGCCGGGGCGATCGACGCCGGCGAGCCCGGCGACATTGCCGCCTGGGCGGCAGGAGCCGCATCATGAACCCTGTCTTCGTGGCGCTCGACACGACCGACCTCGCCCGTGCCAGGCATCTGGCCGGCCTGGTGGCGCCCCATGTCGGCGGTCTGAAGCTCGGCCTCGAATTCTTCCTGGCCCAGGGCCTGGCAAATACGGCGGCCGTCGCCGGCACGACACCGCTGTTCCTCGACTTGAAGCTGCACGACATCCCGAACACGGTTGCCGGCGGGGTGCGCGCGATCGCGGCCTTGAAGCCCGAATTCCTGACCGTCCATGCGGCGGGTGGGCCGGCGATGCTGCGCGCCGCCGTTGCCGCCGCCGCCGAGGCCGCGGACCAGACGGGCCATCGGGTCCGATTGCTGGGCGTCACGGTGCTGACCAGCCTCGACGACGGCGATCTCGATGCGGTCGGCCAACGCGGTCCTGCCGCCGACCAGGTCCGCCGCCTGGCGCTGCTGGCGCGGGCGAGCGGGCTCGACGGCGTCATCTGCTCGCCCTTCGAGGTTGCGGGCCTGCGGGCCGAGCTCGGACCCGATTTCCAGCTCGTCGTGCCAGGTATCCGGCCAGCCGGCGCCGCGCTGGGCGACCAGAAGCGCGTGATGGGCCCGCGCGACGCCATCGATGCCGGGGCAAGCCGGCTGGTCATCGGCCGGCCGATCACCGATGCACCCGATCCCGCCGCCGCCGCCCGTGCCATCGCGGCCGAGCTCGCGGCATGAGCCTGATCGTCAAGATCTGCGGCCTTTCGACCGAGGAGACGATCGAGGCTGCGATCACGGCCGGCGCCGGCCTCGTGGGCTTCGTGTTCTATCCGCCCAGCCCGCGCGCGGTGACGCCGGACCAGGTCGCGCGCCTGGTCAGGGGCGTGCCACCGGCGGTGGGCAAGGTCGGACTGTTCGTCGATCCGGACGATGCGCTGCTCGATCGCGTGCTGACACTGACCGGGCTCGACATGATCCAGCTCCACGGCATGGAGCCGCCGGAGCGCGCGGCCCAGATCCGCGAGCGCTTCCGCCGGCCGGTCATGAAGGCGATCCGCGTCGGGGCGGCCGCCGACGTCGCGGTCGCCGGCCGCTACCTGGGCGCGGTCGATCGCCTGCTGTTCGATGCACAACCACCGAAGCGACCCGATGCCCTGCCGGGCGGCAATGGCGAGCCGTTCGACTGGTCCCTGCTCGCCGGCCGATCCTGGCCGCTGCCCTGGATGCTGTCGGGCGGGCTGACCATCGGCAACATCGCCACGGCGGTGCGCACGACCGGCGCCCCGGCGATCGACGTCTCCTCCGGTGTCGAGACCAGCCCCGGCATCAAGGACGTGGGGTTGATCAAGGACTTCATCGCGATGGCGCGGACGCTGGGCTGATGGCGGTCTCGCTGCAGGGCGCAGCGGCATGGCAAGGTCCATCATCAGCGCTTGGGAGGATGGGCAATGCCCACCCCTTTGTTCTCCGACATCGCAGCGCTGACCATCGTCTGTCGGCGCCATCACATCCGCCGGCTTGCGCTGTTCGGATCGAGCCTGCGCGGCACCGATAGACCGGATAGCGATGTAGACCTGCTGGTGGAAGACGGCGAGCGAGGAAATCCCGGAACTTCTGGCGGCGCTCCGAACGTCGATGGGTGGAGACCAGCTTTTGGCAGGGTCCCCGATCCGCACGACGATCGAGCTGCCATGAGCGGAGCCCAAGGCGGCTCTGACGTGCGACCGGCTTGATGCGATGGTCGTGCGGTTATAGGGTCCGGGTCCCCGAGCCCGTACCCGAGTTTTCCGGCATGACGCATCCGATCCCGAACAGCTATCGCACCGGTCCCGACCAGGACGGCCATTTCGGCCCCTATGGCGGCCGGTTCGTGGCCGAGACCCTGATGCCGCTGATCCTCGAGGTCGAGAAGGCCTACGAGGCGGCCAAGGCGGATCCGGCCTTCCAGCCGGAGCTCGACTATTACCTGGAGCATTACGTCGGCCGGCCGAGCCCGCTCTACCACGCGGCGCGCCTGACCGAGCATTTCGGCGGCGCCAAGATCTATTTCAAGCGTGACGAGCTCAACCACACCGGCGCGCACAAGATCAACAATTGCATGGGCCAGATCCTGCTGGCCCGCCGCATGGGCAAGACCCGGATCATCGCCGAAACCGGCGCCGGCCAGCATGGCGTCGCGACCGCCACGGTCTGTGCGCTGTTCGGCCTGCCCTGCGTCGTCTACATGGGCCAGACCGACATCGAGCGCCAGGCGCCGAACGTGTTCCGCATGAAGCTGCTGGGCGCCGAAGTGCGCAGCGTGACCTCGGGCACCGGCACGCTCAAGGACGCGATGAACGACGCCATGCGCGATTGGGTCGCCAACGTCGACGACACGTTCTACATCATCGGCACTGTCGCCGGCCCGCATCCCTACCCGGCCATGGTGCGCGATTTCCAGATGGTGATCGGCAACGAGACGCGCGAGCAGATGCAGAAGGCCGAAGGCCGCCTGCCCGACACGCTGGTGGCCGCGATCGGTGGCGGGTCGAACGCCATGGGGCTGTTCTTCCCATTCCTCGACGACCCCACGGTCAGGATCGTCGGCGTCGAAGCGGCCGGCCATGGCGTCGACAGCGGCAAGCATGCCGCCTCGCTGACCGGCGGCGTGCCGGGCGTGCTGCATGGCAACCGGACCTACCTGCTGCAGGACGACGACGGCCAGATCATCGACGCCCATTCGATCTCGGCCGGGCTCGACTATCCCGGCATCGGGCCGGAGCATGCCTGGCTGCACGACTTGAAGCGGGTCGACTACGTCTCGATCACCGACAAGGAGGCGCTCGAGGCGTTCCAGCTCTGCGCCAGGCTCGAAGGCATCATCCCGGCGCTGGAACCGTCCCATGCGCTGGCCCATGTTGCCAAGATCGCGCCGGCCCTGCCCAAGGATCACCTGTTGGTCATGAACATGTGCGGCCGCGGCGACAAGGACATCTTCGCCGTCGCCCAGCATCTAGGGGTCAAGCTGTGAGCCGGATCGACCGTCGCTTCGCGGCCCTCAAGGCCGAAGGCCGCGCCGGCCTCGTCACCTTCGTCACGGCCGGCGATCCGGACCTGGCTACGGCCGAGGCACTGCTGGCCCGCCTGCCGGCGGCCGGAGCCGACATCATCGAATGGGGCATGCCGTTTTCCGATCCCATGGCCGACGGCCCGGCGATCCAGGCGGCCGGCCTGCGCGCCCTGCAGGCCGGCACCAAGCTGGCCGCGATCCTGGCGGCGGTCGCCCGCTTCCGGAAGACCGACGACGACACGCCGATCGTGCTGATGGGCTATTACAATCCGCTGTTCCGCTATGGCGTCGATCGGTTCTGCACCGACGCGGTCGCGGCCGGCGTCGATGGCATCATCATCGTCGACCTGCCGCCGGAGGAATCCGACGAGTTGACGCCGCAGGCCCGCGCCGCCGGGCTCGACTTCATCGGCCTGACCGCGCCGACCACGCTCGACGACCGCTTGCCGCGCGTGCTGGCCTCGGCCAGCGGCTTCGTCTATCACGTCGCCATCGCCGGCATCACGGGCACGCGCTCGGCCGATCCGGTGGACGTGGGCCGTGCGATCGAGCGGCTGAAGCGCCATACCGGCTTGCCGGTCGCGGTCGGTTTCGGCATCAAGACGCCCGACCAGGCGGCGGCGATCGCGCGGGTCGCCGATGCCGCGGTGGTCGGTTCCGCGATCGTCGATACCATCGCCCGTCATCTCGACGCCGATGGCAAGGCCAAGCCTGGCCTGGTCGATGCGGTCGTGGTGCAGGTGAGCGCACTCGCCGCCGGCGTCCGCGCCGCGCGCACGGCCTGAAGAGCATAGAGAGACCCCGCCGATGAGCTGGCTTACAAATGTCGTCCTGCCCAAGATCCGCGCCGTGGTTTCGGCCAAGCGCGAAGTGCCGGACAATCTCTGGACCAAGTGCCCGGCCTGCGGCCAGATGCTGTTCCATCGCGAGTTGGAAGCGAACCTGAACGTCTGCCACGCCTGCGGCCATCACATGCGCATCGATGCCAAGCGACGCCTGGGCGTGCTGTTCGACAATGGCGATTATACCCGCATCGAACTGCCGAAGCCGGTGACGGATCCGCTGAAGTTCCGCGACAGCAAGCGCTATGTCGACCGGCTGAAGGAGGCCCAGGCGCAGCACGGGCCGAACCGCGACGCGATCCTGGTCGCCCATGGCAAGATCGGCGGCAATGATGCCGTAGTTGCCGTGTTCGAGTTCGGCTTCATGGCCGGGTCCATGGGCATCGCGGTCGGCGAGGCGATCGTGGCCGCGGCACGCCTCGCCGTGCTGCAGTCGGCGGCGCTGATCGTCGTGCCCTCGTCCGGCGGTGCGCGCATGCAGGAAGGCATCCTCAGCCTGATGCAGATGCCGCGCACGACGATCGCGGTCGAAGAGGTGAAGGAAGCCGGCCTGCCCTATTTCGTGATCCTGACCGATCCGACGACCGGCGGCGTCACCGCCTCGTTCGCCATGCTGGGCGACATCCAGATCTCCGAGCCGGGCGCGGTGATCGGTTTCGCCGGCGCCCGCGTCATCGAGGAAACCATCCGCGAAAAGCTGCCCGAGGGTTTCCAGCGCGCCGAATATCTGCTGGACCACGGCATGGTCGACCTGGTCGTCCGCCGCCACGACCTGGGCGCCACGGTCGGCCGCCTGATCGGCCTGCTGCGCCGCCCGATGATCGAAGCGCCGGTCGCCCAGCGGGCGTAGCCGACCGTTTATATAAGTTCGTCATGGCCGGGCTTGACGGGGTTTTGGTTAGGGTTTTGATCCCATGACGCGCTCTCCCGATGCGGTGCTGGCCCGGCTGACCGGGCTCTATCCCAAGGCGATCGACCTGTCGCTTGGCCGGGTCAGGCACCTTCTGGACCGGCTGGGAAATCCGCAGGACCGGTTGCCGCCGGTCGTGCATGTCGCCGGCACCAACGGCAAGGGCTCGACCATCGCCACCCTGCGCGCGATCGTCGAGGCGGCCGGCTATCGCGCTCATGCCTATACCTCGCCCCATCTCGTGCGCTTCAACGAGCGGATCCGGCTCGCCGGCCAACTGATCGAGGATGACGCGCTGGTGGGCCTGCTCGACGAGATCGAGCGAACCAACGACGGCACGCCGATCACCTTCTTCGAGATCACCACCGCGGCGGCGTTCCTGGCCTTCGCGCGCACGCCGGCGGATATCGTGCTGCTGGAAACCGGCCTCGGCGGGCGGCGGGACGCGACCAACGTGGTGGCGCGACCGGCGGTGACCGCGATCACGCCGATCTCGATGGACCACATGAATTTCCTGGGCGACACGCTGGCCGCGATCGCCGAGGACAAGGCCGGCATCATCAAGGCCGGCGTGCCGGTCGTCATCACGCCGCAACGGGCCGAAGCGATGGCTGTGCTGGAGGCAGAGGTTCGCGAGGTCGGTGCGCCGGCCTATCGTGCCGGGGCCGAATGGCAGGCGATCCCGACGGCGTCGGGCTGGCGCTTCGAGGGTCGGCGCTGGTCGTTCGACCTGCCGCCCTCGCGTCTGCCCGGCCGGCACCAGACCCTGAATGCCGGCGGAGCCGTCGCCTGCCTGGAACAGCTTCAAGGGTTCGACATCGATCGGGACGCGATCGCCCGGGGCCTGGGGGCGGTCGAATGGCCGGCTCGCCTGCAACGCCTGACCCGCGGGCCGCTGGTCGACCTGTTGCCGCCCGACTGGGAATTGTGGCTCGACGGTGCTCACAACGAGGGCGGCGGCGCGGTGCTGGGCGACCATCTCGCCGGCTGGACCGCCCGCCCGACCCATCTGATCGTCGGCGCGCTCAACACCCGTAACCCGGCGGATTTCCTGCGGCCGGTGGCTCCCCATGTCGCCTCGGTCCGCGGCGTGGCGATCCCGGGCGCGGAAAACAGCCACACCGCCGACGCGATCGTCGCCGGCGCCGAGGCGGTCGGGATCGACGCCATGGCGGCGCCGTCGGTCGAGGCGGCACTGGCGTCGATCCGGGCGGCGGCCGGACCTGGTCCGGTGCGGGTGATGATTTGCGGCACGCTCTACCTGGCCGGCTGGGTGCTTGCCGAAAATGGCTGAGGCGGCGGCCGGAACGAGCTAGGGTTCGGGACCCAGGGAAGGAAACGACGCCGCCATGACGACGCTGCTCTACACCCACAGCACCTGCATCGGCCATGACCCGGGTCCAGGGCATCCGGAAAGCCCGGCCCGGCTCCAGGCGATATGGACAGCGCTCGAGGCGCCCGCCTTCGCCGGGCTGATCCGGCGCGAAGCGCCGCTCGCGACCCGCGAGGCGCTGGAACGCGTCCATCCCGCGGCCCATATCGATCGCCTGCTGGCGGCGGTGCCGGCGACCGGCTTCGCCGCACTCGACGCCGACACGTTCCTGTCGCCGGGCTCGGGCGAGGCGGCATTCAGGTCCGCCGGCGCGATCACCGCGGCGATCGACGCCGTCGTCGCGGGCGAGGCCAAGAATGCGTTCTGCGCGGTCCGGCCGCCGGGCCATCACGCCGAACCCACCACTGCCATGGGTTTCTGTCTGTTCAGCAACGCGGTGGTCGGCGCGTTGCATGCGCGTGCCGTCCATGGGTTGCGCCGGGTCGCGATCGTGGATTTCGACGTCCATCACGGCAACGGCAGCCAGGTCGTGGCCGAACGGGATGCCGACCTGTTCTATGCCTCGACCCACCAGTCGCCGCTCTATCCGGGCACGGGTGCGGCCCGGGAGACCGGCCTCGGCAACATCGTGAACCGGCCGCTACGCGCCGGGGCCGGCACCGAGGAGTTCCGCACGGCGTTCGGCGAATGGATCATGCCGGCGCTCGGCCAGTTCGCGCCCGACCTGGTCATCGTCTCGGCCGGGTTCGACGCGCATGCGGACGATCCGCTGGCCGGGCTCACCCTGACCGAGGCGGATTTCGTCTGGGTGACGGAGCAGTTGCTGGGCTTTGCCGAGCGCTATTGCCACGGCCGGCTCGTCTCGACGCTCGAGGGCGGCTACGACCTGAAGGCGTTGGCCGCCTCGACTGCAGCGCATGTAACGGCGTTGATGGCGGCCTGATCTTCGCGCCCCTGGGTTTCGTCGCCGACCATTGCTCCCGCCCCGTCGGCCCGCATACACTCCCGCCCGCGCGCCGGTCGGCGTGGCTTGAAGGAACGGGGAACCGATGGCCGAGACCCAATTGCCCGAGATCGCGGGCTTGAGCTTCGAGGATGCGCTGGAAGAGCTGGAAGGGATCGTGCGCCAGCTCGAGGCTGGACGCGGCCGGCTCGACGATGCCATCGGCTCGTACGAGCGCGGGGCGGCACTGAAGCGCCATTGCGAGGCCAAGCTCAACGAAGCCAAGGCGAAGGTCGAGAAGATCGCGTTCGCGGCCGACGGGTCGCTCAAGACGGAGGCACAAAATCTTGAATAGCTCGCTCTGGTCCAATCCGAGCCACCTGCCGACGGCCCTGTCCGAAGCGGCAAGCGCGGTCGACCAGCTCATCGACCGGTTGCTGACCGTGCCCGACGGGCCGGAGGCGCGTGTCTATGAGGCCATGCGCTATTCGGCGCAGGCGCCCGGCAAGCGGTTGCGGCCGTTCCTGGTGCTGGCCAGCGCGTCGCTGTTCGGCGTGTCGCTGACCAGCGCGCTGCAGGTCGCAGCATCGATCGAGATGGTCCACACCTATTCGCTGATCCACGACGACCTGCCGGCGATGGACGACAGCGACCTGCGGCGCGGCCGGCCGACCTGCCACAAGGTCTATGACGACGCGACCGCGATCCTGGCCGGCGACGGGCTGCTGACGCTTGCGTTCGAGGTGCTGGCCGATGCCGACACTCACGGCGACCCGGCGGTGCGCTGCGAACTCATCTCGTACCTGGCGAAATGCGCCGGTTCGGCCGGCATGGTCGGCGGCCAGATGATCGACCTGCAGGCCGAACATGATGCGACGCTCGACATCGGTGCCATCACCCGGCTGCAGCGCCTGAAGACCGGCGCGCTCATCGCCTTCTCCTGCGAGGCCGGCGCGATCCTGGGCAAGGCCTCGCCGGAGCTGCGCAAGCTGCTCCACGCCTATGCCCATGACATCGGCCTCGCGTTCCAGATCGCCGACGACCTGCTCGACGCCGAAGGCACGGCGGCGGAGACCGGCAAGTCGGTCGGCCGCGATGCCGAGGCCGGCAAGGCGACCTTCGTGTCGATCCTCGGTCTCGACGGCGCCAAGACCCAGGCCCGGGCACTGGTCGAACAGGCGCTCAACCACCTGCAGCCGTTCGGCGCCAAGGCGGAACTGCTGCGCCAGGTCGCCCATTTCGTGATCCAGCGCCGCTCGTGAGCACCCGAAACGGATAGATCATGACCAGCATCCCGATGTCGTCCGGGCGACCGAGCCGGCGTCGGGAACTGGCCGAAATCCTCGGCCTCGCCATTCCGCTCGCCGCCGGCCAGGTCGCGACCATGCTGATGTCCATCACGGATTCCGTGATGCTGGGTCATCTGTCGAGCGAGGCCTTGGCCGCCGGCGGCCTGGGCGCCAACCTCGCCTTCATGCTGATCATCCTGATGCAAGGCCTGCAGGCCGGAATCCAGCCGCTGATCGCCCAGGCGCGCGGTGCCGGCGACGCCGGTCCGATCGGGCGCGCGGTCTGGGGGGGCCTGCTCATCGGCGGGCTCGCCGTCGTGCCGATCATGCTCCTGCTCGGCCAAGCGGATCTATTCCTGCGCCTGATCGGCGAGCCGCAGGCGATCGCCGGCCCGGTGATGGTCTATGAACGGGCGTTCCTGTGGAGCATCCCGGCGGCGGCCCTGATGGGCGTGCTGCGCTATTTCCTGTCCGCCATGGAGCGGCCGCGCGTTGCCATGCTGGTCGCCATGGGCGGCGTCGGGGTCAATCTGCTGCTCAACTGGATCCTGATCTTCGGCAATCTGGGCGCGCCGGCGTTCGGCCTCGCAGGCTCCGGCTATGCGACCTCGGTCACCTGGGGACTGATGGCGCTGGCCCTCACGATCTACATCGCGCACGCGAAGCTGCTGCCCCATGATTTCTGGCGGCTTGCGTGGGTGGAGCGGCGGCGTGGCTTCTTCGCGGTGTTCCGGCTCGGTTGGCCGATCGCCGGTATCTATGCGGTCGAGGTCGGGTTGTTTTCCGTCTCGTCGCTGCTGATGGGCTGGTTCGGCCCGGTCGCGGTCGCGGCCCATCAGATCTGCCTCGGTGTCGCCTCGCTCACCTTCATGGTGCCGCTCGCGATCGGCCAGGCGGCGACCGTACGGGTCGGATTCCACATGGGGGCGGGTGCCGTGGCGCGCGCGCGGCTCGCCGGCTTCTCGGCGATCGGGCTCGGCATCGGCTTCATGTCCTGTACCGCCGTGGCGATCGCGTTCGGCCGGCGCCTCGTCTTCGCCTTCTATCTCGATGGCGACGATCCGAACTACGACGAGGTCGTGACCCTGGGCGTCGACCTGCTGGCCGTGGCCTGCGTGTTCCAGATGTTCGACGGCGCCCAGGTCGTGGCTGCCGGCGCGCTGCGTGGGCTCAAGGACACGCGCGTGCCGATGCTGTTGGGCGCGCTGGGATATTGGGGGCTCGGCATGACGATCGGCGCGGGCCTGGCCTTCGGGATCGGGTTCGGTCCGATCGGCCTCTGGTGGGGCTTCGTCTGCGGCCTCGCCACCGTGTCGGTCCTGCTCTGCCTGCGGTTCCGGGCGTTGATGGGACGGTATCTCGCGGTCCAGATCCGGCACGGGCTGACCGGCGCCCTGGCCGAGGGCGGGTAAGTCATGGAGACCGGGGAGCGTCGCCGGCTCGACCAGGCGATGGTCGAGCGTGAGCTGGCCGACAGCCGCAGCCGGGCACGGGCCTTGATCGAGGCCGGCCTCGTCACTCTTGACGGTGCCGTCGCCGACAAGCCGTCGCGGCCGGTGACGGAGGCGACGGAGATCCGGGTGACGGGGCTCGACCATCCCTGGGTCTCGCGTGGCGGGGTCAAGCTGGTCCATGCGCTCGATCAATTCGCCATCGAGGTCGCGGGCCGGGTGGCACTCGACATCGGCGCCTCGACGGGCGGCTTCACCGACGTGCTGCTCGCGCGCGGTGTGGCAAAGGTCTATGCGGTCGACGTCGGTCACGACCAACTCGCCCCGAAACTGCGGGCCGATCCGCGCGTCCTGGTGCTGGAGCGGGTCAATGCCCGCTATCTTACGGCGGCGGAGGTTCCCGAACCGGTTTCCCTGCTGGTCTCGGATGCGAGCTTCATCGGGCTGGAGGTTCTGCTGCCGGCCTCGCTCGACCGGGCCGCCCCCGAAGCGGACCTGATCGCCCTGATCAAGCCGCAGTTCGAGGTCGGTCCCAAGCGGGTCGGCAAGGGCGGCGTGGTCAAGGACCCGGCGTTGCATCAGGCGACCTGCCAACGCATTTCCGACTGGCTCGATGCCCAGCCGGGTTGGCGGGTCATGGGCCTGCTCGAAAGCCCGATCCGCGGACCGGAGGGCAATGTCGAATTCCTGATCCATGCCCACCGGACCGAGGAGGCGGCACCGTGAGGGGCCGCTCGCGTCCGCCAGCGCGGCGCCCGGCCAGGATCGAGGTGCGCGAGATCGAGCTCACGATCGACAAGCTCGGCAGCGAGGGCGTCGGCGTCGCCCGGGTCGACGGCAAGCCGGTCCTGGTGCCCGGCGCCTTGCCCGGCGAGCGTATCCGGGCGCGTCTCGCTGGCGGTTCGGCCGAGATCACCGAAGTGCTCGAGCCCAGCCCTGACCGGGTGGCGCCCCCCTGTCGCCATTTCGGCACCTGCGGTGGCTGCGCATTGCAGCATCTGGGCTGGCGGACCTATCTCGACTTCAAGCGCGACCTGGTGGTCGAGGCCTTGCGCCGTCAGGGGTTGGGCGAGGCGCCGGTTGCCGCCATCGCTTCGAGTCCGCCAGGCACCCGCCGACGCGCTGTGTTCGAGGCGAAACGGGCCGGCGGGACCGTCGTGCTGGGTTTTCACGGCCGGGCCAGCCATCAGATCGTCGATCTCGGCGAATGCCCGGTGCTGCTGCCTGTGCTGGCCGACCTGCTGCCGGCACTCCGCGACTTGCTCAAGATCCTGCTGCCGGGCGCCGGCGGTGCCACGGTGCAGCTGGCCGCCGGGCCGGGCGGTGCCGAGGTCGGCCTGGTGCTGTCCGCCATCCCGGATCTCGGCCAGCTCGAACGGCTGGCGCTGTTCGCCGAGGCCCAGGACCTGGCGCGGCTATGGTGGCGGGTCGGCGACACCGCGCCGGTGCCGGCGGCGCAGCGCCGGTCCCTTGGCCTGCGCTTCGGCACCGTGCCGGTCGACCCGCCCTCGGGCGGCTTTCTCCAGGCGACCGCTGCGGGCGAGGCGGCGCTGACGGCGGCAGTGGTCGAGGCGATGACCGGTGCGGAGCGGGTGGCCGACCTGTTCGCCGGCTGCGGCACCTTCGGCCTGGCGCTCGGCGCCCGGGCCGAGCTCCACGCGGTCGAGGGCGATGCTGCGGCGCTGGGAGCACTGGCCGCCGCGGCCCGGCGCGCCGGCCTCGGCTTCGTCACGACCGAGCGGCGCGACCTCGAGTCCCGCCCATTGCTGGTAACCGAACTGAAACGGTTCGATGCCGTGCTGTTCGACCCGCCGCGCGCCGGGGCCAAGGCGCAGGCATTGCATCTGGCCCAGTCGACGGTGCCCGTCGTGGTCGGAGTCTCGTGCAATCCCGCGACCTTCGCGCGGGATGCCCGGATACTGGTCGACGGCGGCTACCGGCTCGAGAGCGTGTTGCCGGTCGATCAGTTCGTCTGGTCTCCGCATGTGGAACTGGTTGGTCGATTCGCGCGACCGTAACGCCCCAAAGCGTGAGGAGTTTCGCAATCGATAATCATTCTCATTGAAGATGCGAATGATTATCGCTAAGAGGGGGCGTCCGTTCGCGTCCGGTTACCCGGGCCCGCCGACGGTTCATCGCCACGCTCGGAGCCCCCTATTCATGTCGCGCCTGTCTTTTTCCTTCCGCAGCGTCGTGCTCAAGCCAGGCATCCGAACGGTCGCTGCCGGCCTGGCACTCGGGCTCATGGCGACATCGGCGATCGCCGCCCCGCCGCAGCTGCAGGCGCCGACCGAGGAGGATCTGCAGAACGACCAAGGCGGTGGCCTGTTCGGCTTCACGAACAATCTCACGCGCAGCGGCTATCTGCTGGGCGATATGTGGGGCCTGCGCTCGCAGCTGGCCAAATCCGGCATCACTTTCGCGCTCTCGGAAACCAGCGAGATCCTGGGCAACGTCACCGGCGGCGCCCATCACGGCTTCGACTATGACGGCCTGACCCAGATGGCGGTCCAGCTCGATACCAAGCGCGCGTTCGGCTGGTACGGCGGCACGTTCAATGCCAGCGCGCTGCAGATCCACGGCCGCAACCTCAGCGCCGACAATCTGGACAGTCTGCAGACCTCGAGCGGCATCGAGTCGGATCGCGCGACCCGGCTGTGGGAACTCTGGTACCAGCAGAAATTCCTGGACGAAGACCGGCTCGACGTGAAGATCGGCCAGCAGAGCCTCGACCAGGAATTCATGGTCAGCCAGAACGCGCTGCTGTTCGTCAACACCATGTTCGGTTGGCCGATGGTGCCGTCGGCCGACCTGCCCGGCGGCGGACCGGCCTATCCGCTGTCGGCGCTCGGGATCCGGGTCCGGGCCAAGCCGACCGACTCGATCACCGTGCTGGCCGGCCTGTTCAACGGCAGCCCTGTCAACAATCCCAGCGGCGATCCCCAGATGGTGAACGCGTCGGGCACGACGTTCGCGACCAATGGCGGCGGCCTCGCCATCGCCGAGGTGCAATATGCCTATCCGTCGCTCGGCACCATGCTCTATGCCGACCAGGTGGAGCCGCTGGCGCGCACCTATCGCCTGGGCGTCTGGTACGATACGGAGCGGTTCGGCGACCAGCGTTACGATAGCATCGGCCGGTCCCAGGCCAGTCCCGGCACCAGCGGCCTGCCCGCTACCCATCGCGGCGATTATGGCATCTATGGCGTCGTCGACCAGATGCTGTGGGTCGACGAGGCGGAGCCGGATCGCAGCGTCAGTATTTTCGCCCGCGTGATGGGCACGCCCGAGGTCAACCGCAACCTGATCGCGTTCAGCGCCAACCTGGGCCTGAACTTCAAGGAACCGTTCCTCGGCCGCGACGACGACACGTTCGGCATCGGCATGGGCTACGCCAAGGTCAGCAGCGGTGCTGCGGGCCTCGACCGCGATACCCAGGCGTTCGGCGGCGGCTATACGCCGACCCGGAGCAACGAGACCTATGTCGAGGCGACCTACCAATATTCGTTCGCGCCGTGGCTCCAGCTGCAGCCCGACGTCCAGTACGTGATGAACCCCGGCGGCGGCGTCGCGAATCCGACGGCCGACGGCCAGCGCATCAAGAACGAACTGGTCGTGGGTCTGCGCACGAACATCCTGTTCTAGGCGCCATTCGACGAACGCGCGTGACAGCGCAACTCATTCGCATTATCTCATGCCGGCGGCGCCCTGCGCTGCGGCCTAGACGAAAAGGACCACGTCCATGGCGCATTTCCTGAAATGCACCGCGACCCGAGCCCTGTCGGCTCTCGCCATCGCCGGGCTGGCGGCGATCCTCGCCCCGGCCCAGGCACAGGAAAGCCGGGCCTTCCTCGAAGGCGTGCGCAAGCACACCACGCTGACGACGACCGTTCCCGAGAACGGCGACCAGAATCCCTACGCCATCGTGGTGGCGCCGGTATCGATCGGCAAGATCCGACAAGACGACGTGCTGATCGACAATTTCAACGACCTGTCGAACCTGCAGGGTCTGGGCACGACCATCGTCGACTATAATCCGACTACCAAGCAGACCACGCTGTTCGCCCAGGTGCCGCGCCATCTGCCGGCATGTCCCGGCGGCGTCGGCCTGACCACGGCCATGACCATGCTCAAGACCGGCTGGGTCATCGTCGGCAGCACGCCCAGCAACGACGGCACGACCCGGACCAAGGGCGACGGCTGCCTGCTGGTGATCAGCCCGGCCGGCGAACTGGTCGCGACCTGGGCCGGACCCGAGATCAATTCGCCCTGGGGCAACATCGCCATGGTCGACAATGGTTCGACCGCCAGCCTGTTCATCAGCATGTCCGGCTTCGACGTGCCCGCGCCCGACGTCCATGACCCGGCGACCGGCCTGTCGGTGACGATCCCGAAGGCAACGGTGCTGCGGCTCGACCTCACCATCGCCGACGGCAAGCCGCCGGTCATCGCCAAGCGTACCGTGGTCGCCAACGGCTTCGGCCAGCGCGCCGACAAGGACGTGTTCCTGGTCGGACCGACGGGCCTCGCAATCGGCACGGACGGCACGCTCTACGTCTCCGATGCGCTGGAAAACCGCATCGTCGCGATCCCGGAAGCGACGACCCGCACGACCAGTGCCGGCACCGGCAAGGAGATCACCCGCGACGGGCTGATCGCCCGGCCGCTCGCCATGGTCATGGCGCCGAACGGCCATCTGCTGGTGTGCAATTCCAAGAACGGCAAGGTGGTCGAGGTCGACCCGGTCGCGGCGAAGCAGATCGCGGCGCAATGGATCGACACGGACCAGGCGCAATCGCCACCGGGCAGCGGCGACCTGTTCGGCATCGCGCTGACGCCTGACGGCAAGGGCTTCTATTACGTCGAGGACGACATGAACACTGTCGTGGAGGCGCGGTGACCGACCAGGACCGCAAACCCCCGCGCCCGTCGCGGCGCGGCTTTTTCGTCACCGCGGGCAGCCTCGTGGCCGCCGGCGGTGTCGGCTTTGGGGCGCAGGCCGCGTCGGCGCCGGTGGCGAAGCCGCCGTCCAAGCCTGCGATCGAGCCATTCTGGGGTGTGCGCCAGGGCGGCATCCTGACGCCGACCCAGAACAACACCTATTTCGCCGCGTTCGACCTGACGACGACGAAGCGCGATGACGTGGTGAAGCTGCTGCGGCTGTGGACCGAGGCGGCGGCCCGGCTGACCCGGGGCCAGCCGGCGGCGGCGTTCGGGGTCGACCAGAGCGTCCCGGCCGGCGATTCCGGCGAGGACATCGGCCTGTCGCCGGCCCGGCTGACCATCACCTTCGGCTTCGGCCCGGGCCTGTTCGTCAAGGATGGCAAGGACCGCTACGGCCTCGCGGACCAGCGCCCCGAGGCGCTGGTCGACCTGCCGCGTTTCAACGGCGACCAGCTGGTGCCGGCGCGGACCGGCGGTGACCTGTCGATCCAGGCTTGCGCCGACGATCCGCAGGTGGCGTTCCATGCGGTACGCCAACTATCGGCCATGGCTTACGACATCGCTGAGATGCGCTGGGTTCAGGCGGGTTTCAGCGCGCAGCCGGCAGGCGAAAAGACGCCGCGCAACCTGCTGGGCTTCAAGGACGGGACGCGCCAGCCCGACAAGATCGACGACATGGTCTGGGTCGGGCCGGAAGGCCCGGCATGGCTGCGCGGCGGCAGCTATCTGGTCGTGCGCCGCATCCGCATCTCGCTCGAGCATTGGGATCGGATGAACGTCGATTTCCAGGAACAGACCATCGGCCGCCACAAATATTCGGGCGCCCCGCTCGGCAAGAAGCACGAGTTCGACGCGGTCGACCTGGACAAGACCGATGCGGAAGGGATGCCGGTGATGCCGGAGAACGCCCATGTCCGCCTGTCCCACTCATCCAGCAACGACGGCGCGCAGATCTATCGGCGGGGCTATTCCTACAATGACGGCGTCGCCTTCACGGCGGAGCGCTGGCCACCCTGGAAGCAGGGCATGCTGTATGATGCCGGCCTGCTGTTCGTGGCCTATCAGCGCGATCCGCGCACCGGCTTCATCAAGATCTTCGGCAATTCGTCGAAGTTCGACATGCTCAACCAATTCGCCACCCACGTCGGCAGCGGGCTGTTCGCCTGCCCGCCGGGCGTGCAGCAAGGCGGCTACATCGGCCAGACGCTGTTCGAGGCCTGAGGGAGATCGACATCATGATCCGAATTTTCACGAACGCTCTGGCCGTCGGCGTCCTGGGGCTGACCGTGCCCGGCCCGTCGGCCCGGGCCGCCGACCCGACCGCCGTCGAACTGACGATCAAGGACCATCGCTTCACCCCGTCGGAGATCCATGTCCCGGCCGGCAAGCCGACGATCATCACCATCCATAACCAGGACGCGACGGCCGAGGAGTTCGATTCGACTGCGCTCAAGGTCGAAAAGGTCGTGGCCGGCGGCAGCACCGGGACGGTGCGGCTGCGGCCGCTGGGCGCCGGCAAATATCCGTTCATGGGCGAATATCACGCCGATACCGCCGAGGGTGTTGTCATCGCCGAATGAAAAAAGACCCCGGATCCGTGGGGAGCGGATCCGGGGCAGGCGGGGAAGCCTTCCGAAGGGTTCGGCCGGGCGGACCCGGCCGAAGATTGCCTCAGTGGTTGTAGTTCTTGGTCGGCAGGCCGAACAGTTCCGGCAGGCCGATCGCGAATTTGAGGCCGACGACGAACGTGTCGGGGATGTTCGACCGCTGGCTGGGTTCCGGCAGATTGTCCGGGTTGACGATGTATTGCAGGTTCGGCACGACGCGCAGCCAGGGGGTGATCTGGGCGCCGTAGTTCACTTCCATCATGACTTCGTTCGGATTCTGCGTCGTGGCGCTGCCGCCGGCAGCGACCCGGGAGTCGCGCAGGAAAGCCTGGCTGCGATTGCCGAAATGCAGATCGGTCACGACGAAACCGATCGTGTCATTCTCGCGGCCGGCCCACGGGCCTTTGTCGAGCAGGCCGCCTTGCAGGAAGAAGTCCGCGGTCTGCGCCGAGTCGGTGCCGGCGGTGACACCGCCGAACACATAGAGGCCGCGCTGGGCCGCGGCATCGGGCTTCCAGATCATCTGGTCGAACAGGCCATAGACCGACGTCCGGCCGCTGTGCTGCGCGTGTGCGAGGCCAGTCAGGGCCGCGGAATTGTGGGTCACGTCGAAGAACGGGTCGTTGTAGTCGCCCGAGTCGTAGAAGGCACCCACCTTGTAATGGCGGGGATAGGCGTCCGACGCGAAGGTCGTCTGGTAGCCGAATTCGACCGGGATGACATAGCCGGTCGCCCGGTCGACGCCGAAATCGAAGCCATGCGTGCTTTCGGCCCCTTGCGACGGGTCCTGCTCATAGGCGCCGATCTGGCCGTAGAGGTTGGGGGTCGGCTTGACGGTGACACGGCCGCCCCAGACACCGACCGGGAAATAGTTGAGCGAATTGTCCTGGCCGAACAGGCTCGAGTTGCCGCAGGTCGAATTGGTCTGGAAGTTACAATAGAACGACGAAGCGGCGAAATCGCCGGGAGCGTCGGTTCGGCCGACCAGGAATTCAACGTGGTCGTCGAGGATCGCCTGATCCCAGGTCAACTCGGTCAGCCGGTAGGTCTGGCCGCCGCCGTAGACTTCCTGCACCGACACGCTATTGCCGATGTTGGTCGCCGCCAGGTTCTGGCCATGGCGGTCGCTGAACGTCAGATGGATCGCCGAGTTGCCGAGCCCGGCGATCTTGCCCATGTCGAAATCGGCGCCGATGTCGACCTGACCGGCATAGCGTGCGCTTTGCGAGTTGCCGCCCGATGGGTTGGCGGCGAATTCACCGACATAATGGCCACGCAGGAAGATCCCGTCGTTCAAAAGATCATTGCCGAACTGGCTCAAAGCCGTCGGGTTCTGCACCACCTGCGCCGAAGCCGGCGATGCCAACCCCATCACGGCCGCCATGGTCAGTCCGCCGAGTGCGGCTCTCATTCTTGTCCCTGCCATTTTTCCCTCCCTGTCTCGATCGTCTGTCCGATTTGTCGTTGCTCGAGGCAAAGCCTCACCCTGTCGCGGCCGAAGCGTGTCGGTGCGGCGGGGTCTTCCCGGTTCGTTGGCGGATGCGGGATCGGGTCGGCCGGCGTCAGTCCGGGCCGCTCGGATATCCCGCTAGGGTGCTTGTCGGTTCACCGATCGCTCGTCTCCTCCCGATCTGGCGCGGTCATGCGGCGATCTTCGGCCGTTTGCCCAGGATGATCATGGCCAGCACGTCATCCTGGGTGACGTCCTGGGTCCTGACCGTGCCGACCAGCTTGCCGTTCTTCATCACGCTGATGCGGTCGGCGAGGTCGAACACGTCGTGGATATCGTGGCTGATCAGGAAGATGCCGATGCCCTTGGCCTTGAGCCGGGTGATGAGGTCGGCGACCTGGCGCGTCTCGTGCGGACCCAAGGCGGCGGTCGGCTCGTCCATGATCAGAATGCGGGCGTTGAAATGCAGCGCGCGGGCGATCGCGACGGATTGGCGCTGGCCGCCCGACAGGTTCTTCACCGGCTCCTTGATACGGGTGAAGTTCGGGTTGAGCTCGAGGATCGCCTGCCGGGCCGCGTGCTCCATCGCGGCATCGTCGAGCGTGCCCCATCGGGTCATGAGTTCGCGCCCGAGGAACAGGTTGCCGGGCGCGTCGATGTTCTCGGCCAGCGCCAGGGACTGGTAGATCGTCTCGATCCCCAGCGCCTTGGCGTCGCGGGGGGCATCGATCTGGGCGGGCCTGCCGTCGATCAGGATCTGGCCGGCGCTTGCCCGATAGGCGCCGGACAGGATCTTGATCAGGGTCGACTTGCCGGCGCCGTTATGGCCAAGCAGGGCCACGACCTCGCCCGGATAGAGATCGACGCTCACGTCGTCGACCGCCTTGATGCCACCGAAATGGATCGAGATGTTGCGCATCTCGACCAGCGGGTTGACGCCCATGGGGGATGAGGTCATCGGGCTCTCTCCGGCCGCGGCGCTCACAGGCGCCGCCGCTGATAGCTGGTGTCGATCCAGACGGCGAGGATCAGCACCAGGCCGATCACCACGTTCTGCATGGGGGTGGGCAGGCCCAGCAGGATCATGCCGCTCTGCAGGCTCTGCATGAACACGGCGCCGACGATGGCGCCCGAGATCGTGCCGGTACCGCCGGCGAGCGAGGTGCCGCCGATCACCGCTGCCGCGATCACGCTCAGTTCCAAGAGCTCGCCGGTCGAATTGGCCCCGGCATTGAGGCGCGCCGTCTGCACCGCGCCGGCGATTCCGGCCAACAGACCCATCAGCGCGAACACGGCCATGATGACCAGACGCGTGTTGATGCCGGCTAGCTGGGCGGCCTCGGGATTGCCGCCGATGGCGAAGACGTAGCGGCCGAACTTCGTGACCTTGGTCACCGCCGACATGACGCAGACCGCACCGATCAAGATCAGCACCGGGACCGGAATCCCCTGGGCGACGTCCGTGCGCGGCCGATCATAGGCGTTCATCACCAGGATGAACCCGACGATGCCGGCGACGATGATGCCGGTCACCAGCAGCTCGGCCCAGACCGGGCGGACCGCGAAGCCATAGCGTTGCCGCCGCCGACGCGCCATGGCCGCCCGGGCGAGGACGAGCGCGATGCCGGCAAGGCCGACCATCCAGCTCCAGAACGCGCCGATCGAACCCAGCAGACCGCCGCCCATCAACTGGAACGTCTCGTCGAGGGGCGCCACGGTCTGCCCTTCGGTCACGGTCCAGGCGAGGCCGCGGAAGATCAGCAGGCCACCCAGGGTGACGATGAAGGACGGCACCCCGCGGTGCGCGATCCACCAGCCCTGGGCGGCGCCGATCGCGGCGCCAAGCGCCAGGCCCAGGCCCAGCGAGGCGACCCAGTTCCAGCCGGCACCGACCGGAAAGACCTGGGCCTGGAGCACCGCCATGATCATGCCGACGAAGCCCAGGACGGATCCGACCGACAAGTCGATGTGCCGCGTCACGATGACCAGCACCATGCCGGTCGTCATGATGCCGACGACGCTCGTCTGCACCGCGAGGTTCCACAGGTTGCGCGCGGTCAGGAAGATGCCGTCGGTCAAGAGATCGAACCCGACCCAGATCACCGCGACCGCGGCGATCATCGCCAGCAGGCGCAGGTCGACCTCGAGCGCGCTTTTCAGATCCTGAGCCCCGCCCTTATGGGCGACGGGCGATTGGGCCAACGACATCATGGGGCCTGGTCCGTCCTCGAAAAAGATGGTCCGGTCGATCGGCGGCCCTGGCGGGACCGATCGACCGGCGACGAAGTCTATTTGCAGGCGGCCGGCGCCTTGGCCGGGTCGACGCCCTGGCAGACGACTTCCTTGGTGACCCAGCCGGCCTTGATCACCACGTCCAGATTGTCTTTGGTGATGCCGACCGGCGTCAGGAACACTGCGTCCATCGCGACCTTCTTCGGTCCTTCGTTGAATTTTTTGACGTTAGGCAGCTTGTCGGGTGTCGTGCCCTTGGCCATCGCCACGGCCGCCTCGGCCGCGGTCGTGCCCAGCAACCGCGCGTCCTTCCAGACGCTGACCGTCTGCAGGCCGCGGGCGATGCGGTTCAGGGCCGCCTTGTCGCCGTCCTGGCCCGAGACCGGGATGCCGGCCAGACCCTGGGCCTGCAGCGCCGCGACGGCACCGCCGGCGGTGCCGTCGTTGGCCGCGATGACCGCATCGACTTTGTTGTTGGCCTTGGTCAGGATCTGTTCCATCTCGCGTTGGGCGTTCTCCGGCAGCCAGCCGGGGGTATATTCCTCGCCGACCACCTTGATCGCACCCGAATCGATGGCGGGCTTCAGGACGTCGATGTTGCCGGCATGCAGGAAGTCGGCATTGGGGTCGCTCGACGAACCCTTGATCAGGACGTAATTGCCCTTGGGTGCCGCCTTCTCGATCGCCCGCGCCTGAATGCGGCCGACCTCGCGATTGTCGAAGGTCAGATAGAACACGCCGGGGCTCTCGATCAGCCGGTCATAGCCCACGACCGGGATGCCCTCGGCCTTGGCCTTATCGATCGCGGGCTGGATGGCGCTCGTATCCTGGGCCAGGATGATCAGCGCCGTGGCGCCGCGGGCGATCAGGCTTTCGACGTCCGACAGCTGCTTGGTCGGCGAGCTTTGCGCATCGGCGCCGATATAACTGGCGCCGGCCTTGGTCAAGGCCGCCTTGATCGCCGCCTCGTCGGTCTTCCAGCGTTCTTCCTGGAAGTTCGACCAGCTTACGCCGACGACGATCTTCTTGTCGGCGGCCGCGGCCGGACCGGATGCGGCCAGCAGGCCGCCGACCAGGACCAGCGCCAGGCCTGTGCCGCCCAGAATTTGGTTGCGAAGTTCCCTCATCTTGTCGCGTCTCCCTGACCGCTATTGTTCTTGGATTTGGTCGAGCGGCCGTCGAGGGCCGCTTCGTCGGCTAAATGCCGGGCGTTCGAACGAGCCTGGCCTATCGAAACGGGGAGGGACGGCGGTGCATCGGCAACGGGACGGCCGGATGGCGCGACATCCTGCGGCGTTGGTCCGAGACCATGGCATCCTCCCCTGATTCTTGACCCGATGTTGGGTCTATTTTTGTCAACTACACGATCATAATTCGATCATGAATCTGATGCTGTCAAGCGTTTGATGCAACGCTCCTGCGTGTCAATTGCGGGATAATCTCGCAAGGAAGGGCGATTTCACAAAAATATGGAGTAAACGGTGATGGTGCCCGGTGGTTCCAAATCTTTTGAATTGCGATTTTTGTAGATATCGCGGAAAAAATCAGGGGAGAGTACCTAGTACGGAACGGGCCGCGCGGCATCGGTCGTGCACGGGGACGGAACGGTCCGCGATGGCTCATCCAAGGCGGGACTACGGCATGGATGCGATGCAGACCGGAGATACGGAACTCATTCGGGCGATCAACCGCTTCCACGTGCTGGATACGATCCGCCAGTTCGAACCGATTTCCCGTGCCGAGATCGGTGAGCGCACGCAACTCAGCCGCACAACCGTTTCCGCGATCATCACGGCCCTGCTGGACGAGGGCGTCATCTATTACGACGAGGGCGAGGCGCCGGGCAGCCCGAAATCGATCGTCGGGCGCGGCCGTCCCCGCGTCCTGCTCCGCATGAATCCCAACGCCGCCTACGTCGTAGGCGCCAAGCTGTCGATGCATCAGGTGTCGATCACCGTCACCAACCTCCGGGCCGATCCATTGTCGTGCCTGGTGCTGCCGGTCCGGACCTGGCGGTTGGGCGCGGCGCTGATCGCCGACCTGCTCGAAGACGGCATCCGCGCTACCGTCGCCAAGGCCGGCATCACCATGGCGCAGATCGCCGGCGTCGGCGTCGGCCTGCCGGGCTTCATCGATTCGGTCGCCGGCATCGCCCATTGGAGCCCGATCCTCGCGGCCGAACTGGCGCCGGTGCCGCTCGCCCGCATGCTGAGCGACCGGCTGGGCGTCTCCGCCGTGATCGAAAACGACGCCAACCTCGTCACCCTGGCCGAGCGCTGGTTCGGCCACGGGCAAGGGGTCGATAATTTCGTTGTCGTAACGGTCGAGGCCGGCATTGGCATGGGCCTGTTCATCAATGGCGACCTCTATCGGGGCCACCACGGCATGGGCACGGAATTCGGCCATTCCAAGATCGACCGGAACGGACCGTTGTGCCGCTGCGGCCAGTATGGCTGCGTCGAGGCCTTTGCCGCCGACTACGCCATCCTGCGCGAGGCGCGCAAGATCATCGATCTGCCGCCGACGGACGACGAGCCGTCGATCGAGGCGGCGGTGCGCGAGATCACCCGGCTTGCCCGCGAGGGTCACCAAGGCCTGCTGGCCGTGTTTGCGACGGCAGGCGAGATACTGGGACTGGGCATCGCCAATCTGGTCAACGTCATCGACCCCGGCAAGGTCATCATCTCGGGCGCCGGCATGCGGGCGGCCGATCTGCTGGAGCCCGCGGTCCGCGCCGCGGTCGCGGCCAATTCGCTGCGGGTGCTGAACGGCCGCTGCGAAATCATCTTCCATGACTGGACCGACGAGGTCTGGGCGCGCGGTGCGGCCTCGCTCGTGCTGCAGGGGCTGTACCGGCTGCCGTGGAGCCGCAATGCCCGCATCGAAATGGCGATTTAGAAAGGGACGGAATGACTGAATTCGCGACATATCCGAGCCTTGCGGGGCGTACGGTCCTCGTCACCGGGGGTGCCTCCGGCATCGGCGCCTCGGTCGTCGAACATTTCGCGGCACAAGGCGCCCGGGTCGGCTTCATCGATCTCGATGCCGATGCCGGCGCCGAACTGCAGCAGCGGCTGGGCGACGCGGTCCGGTTCGAGGCGGCCGACCTGCGCGACATCGCGGCGCTGCACCGGGCGATCGCCGCCGTCCGCGCCGCGTTCGGCCCGATCGCGGTGCTGGTCAACAATGCCGCCCGTGACGACCGCCATACGATCGACGAGGTCACACCCGCATTCTGGGACGAGCGGATGGCGACCAACCTCAAGCATCAGTTCTTCGCCGCCCAGGCGGTGAAGGACGACATGATCGCGGCCGGCGGCGGCGCGATCGTCAATATGAGCTCCATCAGCTTCCTCTTGGGCCAGGGCGGCATGCCGGTCTACCTGACGGCGAAATCGGCGATCGTCGGCCTGACCCGGGCGCTGGCGCGCGATCTGGGCCCGCACAAGATCCGGGTGAACGCGCTCTTTCCCGGCTGGATCATGACCGAGAGGCAGATCAAGCTGTGGCTGACGCCGGAGTCCGAGGCCGAGATGTTGAAAGGGCAATGCATTCCGGACAAGCTGTTCCCGCCGGATATCGCGCGCATGGCATTGTGGCTCGCGGCCGACGACAGCCGCCTGGTGACGGCGCAGAATTTCGTCGTCGATGGCGGCTGGACCTGACATGCGCATCGAATGCGTCGTGCCGGCCCGGGCGCTGGTCGGCGAAGGGCCGATCTGGGACGATCGGGGCCGGGTCGTCTGGTGGGTCGACATCAAGGCGCCGGCGCTGCACCGCTACGAACCGGCGACGGGTGCCACCAAATCCTGGCCCATGCCGAGCCGGCTCGGCACGGTGGCGCTGCGCGAGCGGGGCGGGCTGGTCGGTGCCTTCAAGGACGGCTTCGCGCTGATCGATCCCGACAGCGGGGCTATCACGCCGCTGGCCGACCCGGAGGCGCATCTGCCCGGCAACCGGTTCAACGACGGCGGCGTGGATGCGGCCGGCCGGTTCTGGGCCGGCACCATGGACGATGGAGAAAAGGATCCGACCGGCCATCTTTACCGGCTCGATCCGGATGGCAGCGTGACCGGGTTCGAGGCCGCCATCGCGATCACCAACGGGCTCGACTGGTCCCTGGACGGGCGGACCTTCTACGTCGCCGACACGCCCGGCGGCATGATCCTCGCCTATGACTTCGACATGGCGACCGGTCGGCCCGGGGCGCGGCGCCTGTTTGCACGGGTGCCGGACGCTGCGGGCCATCCGGACGGGCTGGTGGTCGATGAAGAGGATCACGTCTGGGGCGCCCATTGGGGTGGCGCGCGCCTGACCCGCTATCGGCCGGACGGGTCGATCGAGCGAGTCGTGGCCATGCCGGCGCCCCAGGTGACGAGCGCGTGTTTCGGCGGCGCGGACCTCGATGTGCTCTACGTCACGACGGCCGCGATCGGCCTCGATGCGGCGGCTCTCGCGGCCTGTCCCGATGCCGGCGGGCTGTTCGCCGTCACCGGCCTCGGCATCCGGGGCCGGCCGTCACGGCGCTTTGCCGGTTGAGTCATTTCCGGCAAGCGGAAAATCTCCGAGTGTGACAATCTCGCTGATCGAGCCACCACCTGTGAAGAAGTGATGCCGAGAGCAAAGCCACCGACCCGCCCCGACCGAACCTTTTCCCGCAGCAGCGTGCACGGCCAGGTCGCCCACGAGATCGGTCTGAAGATCGTGCGGGGCGAATTGGCCCCCGGCAGCTTCCTTCCGACCGAGGAGGAACTGAGCGCCCGGCTGGGCGTCAGCCGCACGGCGCTGCGCGAGGCGATCAAGCTGATGGCGGCCAAGGGGCTGGTGCAGTCGCGCCGCAAGGCCGGCACGCGCGTGCGGCCCCGGTCCGAATGGAACATGCTCGATCCCGACATGCTGGCCTGGCAATTGGCCGCGGCGCCGGCGGAGCGTTTCGTCAAGGACCTGTTCGAGCTGCGGCTGATGATCGAACCGCAGGGCGCCCGGCTCGCGGCCCTGCGCCGGACCGATGAGGATCTGGCCCGGCTCAAGGACGCCTATGCGGGCATGGCGGCGGCCGGCAACGATGCCGATCGCTGGGAGGAGCCGGACATGCGCTTCCACCAATCGCTGCTGTCGGCCACCCACAACGAGTTGATGGAGCCGTTGGGCGCGCTGATCGAAACCGCGCTCGCCATGGGCTTCCGCCTGTCCAACGCCTCACCCGGCGGCCCGCGCCATGCGCTGGAGATGCACAAGGCGATTCTGGATGCGGTCGTGGCCGGCGATGGCGAGGGCGCCCATCGACGCATGGTCGAACTGCTCGACAACACCATGATCGACGTCCATCGGGCGCTCGACTGGGCGCGCAATCAGCCCGGTGCGCCCGACCCGATCGAAGCCGCGCTCAGCGCCTCGCTGCGTCGAGGCTGACCGGACAAACCGGCCTATCCTCATACAAAATGACTTGACCTGCTCGCCGGGCGGCGCGTTCCTGGGATGATCGAGGCCGCGGGCGTGACGCGCCCGTTCGCAGGAGACTGGCCGATGACGGCAGAGGGAGTGCTGACCCGGATCGTCCGGGCCCCGTTCGGGCGACTGGCCGACGGAACGGAAATCGAGGCCTTTCGCGTGACCAACGCGGCGGGGTTCGCGGTGACCCTGCTGACCTATGGGGCCACGATCCAGGCCGTCGAGGCCCCCGACCGGCACGGGATGTTCGCCGATCTGGTGATGGGCTATGCCAGCCTCCAGGACTATGTCGACAAGCCGCAGTTCTTCGGCACGATCGTCGGCCGTTACGGCAACCGGATCGCCGGCGGTCGCTTCACGCTCGATGGCCAGGAATATCGGCTGGCGCAGAATAGCCCGCCGAACGCGCTGCATGGCGGCGTGAAGGGTTTCGACAAGGCGGCCTGGACCGTCGAGGAAGTGCTCGAGGGCGCGGAAGCCTCGCTGCGCCTGTCCTACGTCAGCGCCGATGGCGAGGAGGGCTATCCCGGTCGCCTCGCGGTGCAGGTGACTTACCGTGTGGGTGCCGACAATGCGCTCACGATCGAATACCAGGCGACGACCGACCGGCCCACCGTGCTCAACCTGACCAACCACAGCTATTTCAACTTAGGTGGCGAGGGCTCGGGCGACGTGCTGGAGCATGTCGCCCTGCTCGATGCCGACGGCTTCACGCCGATCGACGAGAAGCTGATCCCGACCGGCGAGATCCGGCCGGTCGCCGGTACGCCATTCGATTTCCGCACGCCCAAGCGAATCGGCGACGATGTGCGGGACGGGCGCGACCTGCAGATCTTCTACGCCCGTGGCTACGATCATAATTTCGTGCTGCGCGAGCGGCAGCCGGGAACGCCGACCCCGGCGGCCCGCGTGGTCGATCCGGTATCGGGCCGGGCGCTCGAGGTGCTGACCGACCAGCCGGGCGTACAGTTCTATACCGCCAATTTCCTGCTGGGCACGCGGGTCGGCAAGTCCGGCCGGCTCTATCGCCAGGGGGATGCCTTCTGCCTGGAAACCCAGCATTTCCCGGATTCGCCGAACCACCCGGAATTCCCCTCGACCGTGCTGCGCCCGGGCGAGACCTTCCGGTCGACTACGATCCTCCGCTTCTCGGTGAAGTGAGGTGCCTCAATCTCGTCATGCCCGCGCAGGCGGGCATCCAGCAAGAGCCGCGTCCGCGGCGACGAGACTCTTTGTCCGCGCTACCGTGCGAAATTGCTGGATTCCCGCCTGCGCGGGAATGACGGAGAGAGCGGAGCTACGCCGCTTCCTGGTCCTTCGCCTCGCCGAACAGATAGTCGATGTCGTCAAGCTCGATGCCCTTGAACTCGCCCTCGGCGCCCAGCGCGATGTTGGCCAGCGCCGCCTTGCGGTCCTGCAGTTCGACGATGCGTTCCTCGACCGTGCCGGCCGCAATCAGCTTGTAGACGAACACCGATTTGGTCTGACCGATGCGGTGGGCGCGGTCGGACGCCTGGTCCTCGGCGGCGGGATTCCACCACGGATCATAGTGGATGACCGTATCGGCGGAGGTCAGGTTCAGCCCGCGGCCGCCCGCCTTCAGACTGATCAGGAACAACGGCACCTCGAGCGCCTCGAACCGCCTGACCGGGGTCGCGCGGTCGACCGTGTCGCCGCGCAGCTCGACGAAACCGATGTCGACCTTGCGGACCGCCTCCTTGATCAGATCGAGCATCGAGGTGAATTGCGAGAACAGCAGGATGCGCCGGCCTTCGGCGATCATCTCGACCATCATCTCCATCAGCTCGTCGAGCTTGCTCGACATCAGCACTTCGCGCGCGGCCGGCAGCTTGACCAGGCGCGGGTCGCAGCAGACCTGGCGCAGCTTCAACAGCGCATCCAGCAACACGATCTTGCCCTGGCCCGGATTGCGCTCGGCCAGCTCGTGCCTGAGCTTGTCGTAGAGCGTGACGCGGATCGTCTCGTACAGCTCGCGCTGTTCGGGGGCGAGCGAGACGCGGCGGATGATCGTGTGCTTGGGCGGCAGGTCGCTCGCCACCTCGGCCTTGGTCCGGCGCAGGATGAACGGACGGATGCGGCGGATCAGCTGGTCGCGCCGGACCTCGTCGCCCTTCTTCTCGATCGGCGTGCGGAAGCGCTTGGCGAAGCCGCGCCGATCGCCCAGCAGGCCCGGCATCAGGAACGCGAACTGTGCCCACAGCTCTTCGAGGTTGTTCTCGATCGGCGTGCCGGACAGACACAGCTTGTGCCGGGTCTTCAATTGGCAGACCGCGCGGAAGGTCTTGGATTCCGGGCTCTTGATCGCCTGCGCCTCGTCGAGCACGACCAGGTGCCATTCCATCTCGGCCATGATCTCGATGTCGCGGGCCAGCACGGTATAGGTCGTGATCACGATCTCGGTGTCGCCCAGCGCGTCGCGCCGTTCGTGGCGGTCGAGCCCATGCAGCACGGCGATGCGCAGGTGCGGCGCGAACTTGTGCAGCTCGGCCGACCAGTTGGCGACCAGGCTGGTCGGCAGCACGATCAGCACCGGGCGGTCGAGCCGGCCGGTCCGCTCCTCCTCGACGATATGGGCGATGGTCTGGGCGGTCTTGCCCAGGCCCATGTCGTCGGCCAGGATGCCGGCGATGCCGTGGTTCGACAGATGCTGCAGCCAATCGAGACCCTGGGCCTGATAGGGACGCAGGACGCCCTTGAACAGGGCGGGCACGGCCACCGGTTCGACCGACAGGTCGTCGCGGAAGCGCTCGACATAGCTGCGGATATGGGCGGCGTTCTGCCAGCGCGCGATCAGCACCTCTTCCAGGTCGAGCACGGCCGGCGCTTCGCTTGCCGGCAGCAGCAGGTTGCCCGACGGGGTGCGGCGCGACGCCTCGATCAGGTCGCTCATGGTCGCCAGCATGCGGGCGATCCGCTCGACCGGCAGGGCCAGCACGCGGCCGTCGTCCAGCACCGTATGGATCTTGCCGTCGACCTGCGGAATGGCGTCGAGGCCGCCCTGGTCCAGGATGCGGGAGAGGATCGGCAGCAGCGGCAGGCGCACGCCCTCGACCTCGATGCCCAGTTCCAGCGAGAACCAGCCGCCCTCGTCGTCGGACAGGCGCATGTCGATCTCGCCGATGACATCCACGACCTGCGGGCCGAAGCCGTCCTGGATTTCGGCGCGCCAGCCCAATGCTTCCAACGCCGGCACGCGGTCGGAAACGAAGCGCTGCCAGCGCTCGCCGGCGTCTTTGCCGCGGAACAGGTAGATGCGCTTACCCTTGGCCTGGCCCTTGGTCTGGACCCGGATCTGCATGAAGCCTTCCTCGCGCAGCTGGGCCTCGGCCTTGGTCTCGGCCGCCCGGTCGCGGCGCAGGAAGGTGGGCTCGCCGGTGCCGTCCTCGATGCGGACGAACTGGCGCTCGTCGTCGGGCTCGGCAATACCGCTGTCATAGCCGAAGACCAGGGTCAGGGCGTCGACCTGCTGAATCCGGCCCATTTCGTCCGGCCCTTCGATGCGGGCCAGGCGCAGCACCGGCACCATCGGCCGGTCGAGGATGACCAGGTCGGCGGGCGTCGCGCGCGGGGGGACGACGCGGGCCGGGGCCGTGACGCGAAGGCCGATCGTGCCGCGCCGGCCGGCCGCGGGGCGCTTCGTGGCGCTCGCGCTGGGCGCGCGCGGCACGGCCATGCCCAGATGGCCGCTGTGGGCGTCGACGTACCACAGGCTGGTGCCCGCCCGCAGCACGGCGGATTTCGGCGGCAGCTCGGGCAGCTGGGCCGCGTCGAACACGCGCTGCGGACCCTTGATCAGCCGCTTGTTGGACGGCTTCCAGCGCGCGAGGCCGGAACTGACCAGCTGGTCGAGCAGCCGGGCCGCCACCTGGGGCTCCGACATGGCGAGGGACACGCGCGTCTCGTCGCCGCCGATCAATCGTGCCAGGGCACGCTCGGCCGGCGACCGCTCGATCTCCTCGCCGATGCGGCGCGGGCTGACCGGCTCGACCTGGCCGGTCCGGTCGTGCTCCAGCACCGGCGAGACGAAGCAGCAGCTGTCGCCGCTGCCGGGCTCCAGCAGGAACACCAGGCGGGTGCGTTCCTTGGGCGGGGCCGACAGCAGGTTGGCGAGGAAGCTCTGCTGCTGCTGGCGGCGCCATTCCGGGTATTTGTCGAGCACGCCCAGGGCCGAGGCCGCCAGATGCAGGCAATGCTGCTGGCCGCAGGTGCATTGGCCGGGGAAGATGACGCGGCTGCTGACCACGGCAGGGCTGATGCTGCCGCGATACTGCCGGTCGCCTTCCTTGACGACACCCTGGATCGTGTCGCCGTCGATGTGGAGCGCCACGCCGCCGGCCAGCAACAGCGTGCGGCCTCGGGCGAGCGTGCGGGCGTCGAAAGCGCGGCCGAGATCCTCGGACGAATACGGAATTGCCATGGGGTGGGGGCTACGCCGCTCTGCGGTGAGATAAAGGAATCGTGGTTCTGCGGCCATACGCCGGTCGCGGTCAAGCGAATGACGGTGATCGGGGGGCTGGCATCTCCCAAACTTGGTGCGATCGGCGCCGCGTGCAAGACTGGCGGCCGTCATGGCTGCCGGGCGTGATGGGTTCGAAATCACCGGACGAGTCCCGTTTGGACCGGGCCGGCGACGTGACGAGGGAGTTCTAGAGAATGGCTGACAATCAAGGCCGCAAGCTGCGCAGCCAGCTTTGGTGGGACAATCCGGACAATCCGGGGATGACCGCGCTCTATCTGGAGCGCTACCTGAATTTCGGCCTGACGCGGCAGGAGCTGCAGTCGGGCAAGCCGGTGATCGGCATCGCCCAGACCGGCAGCGACCTGTCGCCCTGCAACCGCCACCACATCGAGCTCGCGCAACGGGTTCGCGACGGTATCCGCGACGCCGGCGGCCTGCCGATGGAATTCCCGGTCCATCCGATCCAGGAGACCGGCAAGCGGCCGACCGCGGCGCTCGACCGCAACCTGGCCTATCTGGGCCTGGTCGAGGTGCTGTACGGCTATCCGCTCGACGGCGTCGTGCTGACGACGGGCTGCGACAAGACGACGCCGGCCATGCTGATGGGGGCGGCGACCGTCGACCTGCCGGCGATCGTGCTGTCCGGAGGGCCGATGCTCGACGGCCATTTCGAGGGCGAACTCGCCGGTTCCGGCACGGTGGTCTGGGAAGCGCGCCGGCGCCATGCCCTGGGCCTGCTCGATTATGCGAAATTCATCGACATGGTCGCGGCCTCGGCCCCGAGCGTCGGCCATTGCAACACCATGGGCACGGCCAGCTCGATGAACGCCATGGCCGAGGCGCTGGGCATGTCGCTGCCCGGCTGCGCCGCAATCCCCGGGCCCTACCGCGAGCGCCAGCAGATCGCCTACGAGACCGGCAAGCGCGCGGTGGCCCTGGTGCGCGAGAACCTGAAGCCGTCCGACATCATGACCCGCGCGGCGTTCGAGAACGCGATCGTCGTGGCGTCCGCGATCGGTGCCTCGACCAACTGCCCGCCCCATGTCAACGCCATCGCCCGCCACATGGGCGTGGCGCTCGACAATGACGACTGGGACCGCATCGGCTACGAGATCCCGTTGCTGGTCAACATGCAGCCGGCCGGCAAGTACCTGGGCGAGAGCTATTATCGTGCCGGCGGCCTGCCGGCGGTGCTGGGCGAGTTGAAGCGCCATGGCCATCTGCGCGAGCAGGCGGTGACCGTGACCGGCAAGACCATCGGCGAGATCACGGGCGACGCCAAATCGACCGATCCGGAAGTCATCCGCGCCTGGGACAATCCGCTCAAGGAAAAGGCCGGCTTCGTCCAGCTCAAGGGCAACCTGTTCAACAGCGCGATCATGAAGACCTCGGTCATTTCCGAGGAATTCCGCCAGCGCTATCTGGTGACGCCGGGCGACGAGGACGCGTTCGAGGGCAGGGCGATCGTGTTCGACGGGCCGGAGGACTATCACCATCGGATCAACGACCCCGCGCTCGCCATCGACGCCCATTGCATCCTGGTGATCCGCTATTGCGGTCCCGTGGGCTATCCGGGCTCGGCCGAGGTGGTGAACATGCTGCCGCCCGACGCGCTGGTGAAGCAGGGCGTCAACGAGCTGCCCTGCATCGGCGACGGCCGCCAGAGCGGCACGTCCGGCAGTCCGTCGATCCTGAACGCCTCGCCCGAGGCCGGTGTCGGCGGCGGCCTGGCGCTGCTGCAGACCGGCGACCGCGTCCGCATCGACCTGAAGAAGCGTAGCGCCAACATCATGATCACCGATGGCGAACTCGCCCAGCGGCGCCGGGACCTGAAGCTGCCGGAACTGGTCAACCAGACACCCTGGCAGGAAATCTACCGCGCCCATGTCGGCCAGCTCGACACCGGCGGCGTGCTGGAAACGGCGGTCAAATACCAGCGCATCGCGGAGACCTTCGGGGTGCCGAGGGATAACCACTAGAAGCAGCTTCTCCTTTCGTCATGGCCGGGCTCGACCCGGCCATCCACGTGTTCGAGCCGTGATCCCAAGTGCCCAGCTTACGCGAGGCGGCACTCCGTGGATGCCCGGGTCAAGCCCGTGCATGACGAAAGGGTGCGAGCTCGCAATTTGAAAAGGAGCCTTCCATGGACTATCGCAATCTCGGGCGCAGCGGGCTCAAAGTCTCGCCGCTCTGCCTCGGCACCATGATGTTCGGCGGGCCGACGCCGGAAGCCGAGGCGGCCGCGATCATCGCCAAGGCCGCGGATGCCGGCTTCAACTTCATCGATACCGCCGACGTCTATGTCGAGGGCGCCTCGGAACAGATCGTCGGCCGGGCGATCCACGACCAGCGCGACCGCTGGGTGCTGGCGACGAAGCTGTCGAACGCCATGGGCACGGGGCCGAACGAGCGGGGCCTCGGCCGCAAATGGGTGATGCAGGCGGCCGAGGCCAGCCTGAAGCGGCTCGGCACCGACTATATCGACGTCTATTACCTCCATAAGGAAGATCACTCGACGCCGCTCGAAGAGACCGTGCGGGCCATCGCCGATCTCGTCCGCGACGGCAAGATCCGCTATTTCGGCGTCTCGAACTACCGGTCCTGGCGGGTCGCGGAGATCTGTCGGCTCGCCGACCAGGCCGGCATCGATCGGCCGGTGGTCAGCCAACCCTATTACAACGCGATGAACCGGGTGCCCGAGGTCGAGCATCTGCCGGCCTGCGGCTTCTACGGTCTGGGCGTGGTGCCCTACAGCCCGCTCGCGCGCGGCGTGCTGACCGGCAAATATTCACCCGACGCCCCGCCGCCCAACGACAGCCGGGTGGCGCGCCAGGACAAGCGTATCCTGCAGACCGAATGGCGCCGCGAATCCCTGGTGCTGGCTCAGGAAATCCGTGCCCATGCCGAAAAGCAGGGCATCACCGCCGGCCAATTCGCGATCAACTGGGTGCTGAACAACCGGCTGATCACCGCTGCGATCGCCGGCCCGCGTACCATGGAGCAATGGGACGATTACGTCGGCGCGCTCACCTATCGCTTCACCGCCGAGGACGAGGCGCTGATCGATCGGCTGGTCGTGACCGGCCACCCCTCGACCCCCGGCTACAGCGATCCGGCCTACCCGATCGAAGGCCGCCTGCCGCGCAGCTAAGCCGCAGCGGCGGCCGGCAGCAACGCGACGCCGGCCTGGACCGAGGCCTGCAGGTGAGTGAAGTTCCGCGGATTTTCGCGGAAATAGGCACTTGCCTGCAGGTAGTTTTCCACATCCTGGGGCGCGACCGTCGTGCCGGCGGGTGGGGCCAGGCCGGCGATCTCGCTGCCACCCAGCCATTTGCACACGGTCGTGGGGGCACCCGTCATGTTGATCCACAGCGCCAGGTACAGTTGCGCCGCCGGATCGATCGGACGCTGGCCGCTGGCCGCGATACAGCTGTCGATGCCGGCCAGCACGGTCTGCATCAGCCGATCGTCCATCCGGTCGACGATCGGCTGTCCGAAGGCCGAGGCGAGCGCGTCGTTGACCAGTGCCGTGTTCGAGGGCGACAGCGGGTTGCCGTTCGGCAGCGGCCGACTGACGGCGGCAAGGAGGGCGGCAACGGCATCGTCGGCGGTGCCCGCCGCATTCAGCACGTCGGTCAAGGTGGAGCGTGCCAGGTCGTTGACGTTGGTGTCGCCCTGGAAGGCGCCGAAGCTGGCGCCGCTCTGGCCGCGGCGGGCATAGGACAGGCAGTAGGGCGAGGCATTGCCCAGTTCGTTCTGCTTGATCGCCGCGCGAATGGCGGGGTAGAGCGCCTGATCGACCATCTCGTTCTCCCGGGGAATCGGAGGTTCACGAGCGGCGAGTGTGCCCCGCCTGATAGGGCCTGTCTAATTTTCACCCGAAGAAAATGCGACGTCGAGCTCGGGGCCGAACAGGCTGCCCATGCGCTCGCGTCCGACCGCCGTGATGCCGACCGCGCGCGTGTCGCGCAGGCGTTCGATCCAGCCCTGTTCGAACGCCGTGGTCGCGATCGCGGCACCGAGCGCGCCGGCCAGATGCGGTCGCCGTTCGCTCCAGTCCAGGCAGGGCCGGCAGAAGCAGCGCTGCCGCTTGAACCCGGTCTGCAGGTCGATGCCGATGGTCTGGAAAAAGCCGGTGCCGCTTTCGGTCACCGTGCCGCCATCCTCGCTCAGCACGACATGGCCGCGGGCGGTCAGCGCGTCGGCGACGGCCACGCCTAGCCGGCCGGCCAGGTGGTCGTAGCAGGTGCGGGCCTGGCGCAGCGCCGCATCCTTGACCGACGGCGGCCGATGGCGCAGCGGCGCATCGATCGCGGCGACGGCCATGATACCCTCGAGCATCCGGCCGACCAGCGGCGAGGCCAGTTTGAAATAGCGGTGACGGCCCTGCTTGGCGACGGCCAGCAGGTGGGATTCGGAAAGCTTGGCCAGATGCGCGCTCGCCGTCTGCGGCGTGACGCGGGCCATAAAGGCCAGCTCCGAGGCGGTCAGCGCGCGGCCGTCCATCAGGGCGGCCAGCATGTTGGCCCGGGCGGGGTCGCCGACCAGGGCGGCGATTTCGGCGAGATTGGATGCGGCGATCATGATGAGAGAATGGGCAATGCGGCTAACCGATACAAGCGGCGACGCTTCGTTGCCGAACGAAGCGTCAAGGCGCGCGATCGCAGGATCGCGTACTCGTCGAGGTCATGAACGAAGCTGCGAAGGGGGCGTGGATTTGAGGCGCCCTTTATGCCAAGAGTTCTAAAGCTTCTGATTGAAAGATTGCTTGAATGAATTTTTCTGCTGTTGGGAACGCTCTTCGGGCGGCGCTGGTCATTTCAACGTTGCTCGCGCCGATGACAGGTTTCGCGGCCGAGTGCGTCCTGAAAAAGACGGCGGAGATCCCGATCAGGGAGTGGGGGCGATTCCTCATTTTCGATGCGATGGTCGATCATCATCCGATCAAAGCGGCTTTTGGCAACGGCCAGCGGGTTGCCGAGATCACACCCGATTTGGCAGCGCTGCTTGGCGTTGCGCCAGGGTCTAGTTCACCCCCGTTTTCCAGAGGAGCTGTGAGCTTGAACACTCTGCAGGTCGACAACCAGTCGATCCGCGATTTCGATGCGGAAGTTCTGACGGATGATCCTCCACCGCTGCCGCAGGGCGTTCAGCTTCGTGTAGGACCGGAGGTTTTCGGAAATCTCGATCTGGAAATTGATCTCAGCAGACATCGTCTCGCGTTGTTCCAGTCCGATCATTGTCCGGGCCAAGTCGTCTATTGGGCCAAGCAGTGGTTCGAAATGCCATACCACGTTCTTGCAGACGGTGCTCCTGCAGTCGAAGTTGAAGTAAATGGCTCCACCGTAACTGCAGGTCTTATGCTTGCATATCCCTATACGAACATTACGGCGGCCAAGGCCTGGGCCGTAGGTGCAGAAAAGACTTCAAAGAGAAATTATATTTTGGATCGACTGGCACTGGATGGCGTCACTCTACGCCATTTGAATGTTCGTTCGCTTGAAATTCAAGAATTGGAAGGTAACGGAAATATTTCCAGAGCAGATGCGAGACAATATGGCCTGGCTGATTTAATGATAGGTCGAAATAATTTGGAAAAACTTCATATCTTCATCTCAAGGAAAGATCATACGGTCTACTTTACGTTGGCGTCTCCTGATTAAAATATAAAAAGATAATGTCTGATGATATGGTTTTTACTATTCTGCGGGCGCATCCATCTGCGTCTCGTTGCCGGCAATGATCGAGATTAGTTCGTTGCTGAACGAAGCGTCGAGACGAGCATTCGGACGAGAGCGATGGCAAGGTCCGTCCGAATTCATCTGACGGAGTCGCTGCCATGTCTGCCGCCCGCCGCACCGATCTTGCCCTGCTGCTGCTTCTGTCGCTGCTGTGGGGCGCTTCCTACGCGCTCATCCGTGTCGCAGTCGAGACTATTCCGCCGCTGACCCTCGTTGCGGTGCGCGTCACGATCGCGACGGTGCTGTTGCAGCTGCTGTTGGCGCGGCAGGGGTCGGCCTTGCCGCGCGATCCGGTCCTGTGGCGGCGGTTTGCCATCCAGGCGGCGATGAACGGCATCCTGCCGTTCAGCCTGATCGCCTGGGGCGAGCAGCGTATCGACAGCGGGCTGGCCGGGGTACTGAACTCGACGACGCCGATCTTTGTGTTCCTGTTCGCCCGCCTGTGGACCCGCCAGGAGCCGGCGACGCTGCGCCAGCTTGGCGGCACCTTGCTGGGCCTGGCCGGCATCATCGCGATCGTCGGGCCGACGGCGCTCAGGGCCGGCCTCTCGGGCGATGTGCTGGCCCAGGCCGCAGTGGTCGCGGCCACGATCTGCTATGCCGTGGCCGTGCTGTTCGGGCGGAATTTCGCAGGCCTGCCCGCGATCGTGCCGGCGGCCGGCTCGACCGCGGTCTCGGCACTCGTCATGGTGCCGCTCGCCCTGGTGATCGAGCGGCCGTGGGAACTACCGATGCCGTCGGCGGCCTCGATCCTGGCCTTGCTGGCACTCGGCACCTGCTCGACTGCGGGCGCTTTCGTGGTTTATTTCCGGCTGCTGGGTTCGCTGGGCTCGGTCGGTACCGCCAGCGTCGCCTATCTGCGCGCGGCGGTCTCGGTCGGCATCGGCGTCCTGTTCCTGGGCGAGGTGCCCAGCTGGCGCACGGCCGGCGGCCTGGCGCTGGTCCTGGTCGGTGTCGCGGCGATGACCCTGCCGTTCAAGCCGCGGGCTTTCCGTTTCCGTTCGATCCTCGCTAGAGTGCCGCCTCCCACAGTCTGAGAGTCGCGCCTGCCATGACCGATCGTCCCGCCGCGCCCGTCGCGGCCCGCAAACCCCATCGCTACGAGCGGCACGGCGTGACGATCGAGGATCCGTATCACTGGCTGCGCGATCCGAAGTACCCGACCGTCGACGACCTGGAGATCCTGGCCCATCTCGAAGCGGAGAACGATTATTTCCGGGCGGTCATGCGGCCCTTGGAGCCGCTGGTCGAGACCCTGTTCGCCGAGATGAAGGGCCGCATCAAGGAGGACGAATCCTCGGTGCCGGTCGAAGAGGGCGGCTTCCTCTATCAATGGCGCTTCGAGACCGGGGGGCAATATCGCAAATGGTACCGCCGGCCGGTCGCGGGCGGCGCGGAACAGCTGCTGCTCGACGAGCCGGCGCTGGCCGAGGGCAAAGGGTTTTTCCGGCTGGCGGGATTCTCGGTCAGCCCGGATGGCGGGCTGCTGGCGTACAGCGCTGACGACAGCGGAGCCGAGCGCTTCACCCTGCGGATCAAGGACCTCTCGACCGGCGCGCTGCTGCCGGTCGAGATTCCGGAAACGATCGGCCAGCCGATCTGGTCCGCCGACGGCCGCGTGCTGCTCTATAGCGTGGTCAACCAGGCCTGGCGTCCGTACCAGATCCGCGCCCACGTGTTGGGCAGTGCGGTCGCGGACGACCGCGTGCTCTACGAGGAGCCGGACGAGGGCTTCCGCGTCGGCGTCGGAAAGTCCCAGAGCCGCGAAGTGATCTTTCTGATCACCGGCGACCATGTGACGAGCGAGGTGCGCTTCGTGCCGGCGGCCGACCCGTTCGCGGCGCAGACGCTGATCGCCGCGCGTCAGACCGGCCGCGAGTATCATGCGGACCATGGCGGCGGCGCGCTCTACCTGCGGGTCAACGACACCCACAAGAATTTCCGGGTGGTGCGCGCGACGTTGGACGCGCCGGGGCCGGACCATTGGGTTGAACTGGTCGCCGGCGGCGACCGGCGCTATATCCGCGGACTGACCGCGTTCGCCCGGTTCCTGGTGCTGGAGGAACGCCATGCCGGCCTGGACCAGGTCATCCTGCGTCATTCGGACGGCACGGAACAGGCCGTCGCCTTTCCCGAGGCGGCTTACGAGGCCGGATTAGGCGCCACGCCGGCGATCGATCCGCGCTCCATCCGGCTCGGCTATTCCTCGATGGCGACGCCGGCCACGACCTATGACTATGCGGTCGCCGATCGGCGCCTGACGGTGCTGAAGGTGCAGGAGATCCCGTCGGGCTATGATCCGGCGGATTATGCGACCGAGCGGTTGATGGCGCCGGCGCGCGACGGGGTGCTGGTGCCGATCTCGGTGGTCTATCGCAAGGGCTGGGCCCCGGGCGCGGCCAAGCCGCTGCATCTCTATGGCTACGGCGCCTATGGGCTCGGCATGTCGCCCAGCTTCAGTTTGGCGCGCATCTCGCTGCTGGATCGCGGCTTCGCCTATGCCATCGCCCATATCCGCGGCGGCGACGAGCTGGGCTACGGCTGGTACGAGGCCGGCAAGCTCGACCGGCGCCGCAACACCTTCAACGACTTCATCGACGCCGCGCGCTTCCTCGTGCGTGAAGGTTATGCGACCGAGGGCGGCATCTCGACCTCCGGCGGTTCGGCCGGCGGCCAGCTGATGGGCGTCATCGTCAACGAGGCCCCGGAACTGTGGCGCGCGGTCGTGGCCCATGTACCGTTCGTCGATGCGCTCAACACCATGCAGGACGCGACCCTGCCGTTGACCCCGCCGGAGTGGCCGGAATGGGGCAACCCGATCGAGGACAAGGCGGCGTTCGACTATATCCGGTCCTATTCGCCCTACGACCAGGCGGTGGCCCAGGCCTATCCGCCGATGATGATCACGGCGGGCCTGAACGACCCGCGCGTGACCTATTGGGAACCGGCGAAATGGGCGGCGAAGCTGCGGACGCTGAAGACCGACGGTAACGTGCTGGTGTCCAAGACCAACATGGGCGCCGGCCATGGCGGCAAATCCGGGCGCTTCGACCGTCTGACCGAAATCGCCGAGGAATATGCCTTCGTCATCCACGCGTTCGCGCGGTGATCGGCGGGGGGTCAGTCCGCCGCGACCAGCTGCTCGTAGGGCAGCAATCCGGGCTCGGCGTCGCGGCGCGCCAGATAGGCGGCCTTCAGCTCGGTCGCTGCCTGGCTGTAGGCCAGCAGCATCTCCTGGTCGTCCGGCTCCAAGTCGGTCACGTCGCCGTCGACCTGGTCCTTGATCCGGCAGATTTCGGCGTCCACGCCTTGGACGGCCATGACCAGGGTTCGCGCGCTCAGTTCGGCCATCGTCATTCTCCCCGGGACATGTCGCTCAACGAGCGGCCTCACACAGCTTTACCACGGCATTGCGGGCGAAATTGTCGAGCGCGCCCTTGTAGGCCTCGACCGACAGTTTCGCGCCCGCCGCCTCGATCTGGTAGTGCTCGGCGCCATAGGTGCTGTTATGGCCGGTGTGGCGCACCGTCAGCGAATCCGGAACGATCGTGCCCTTTGGAATCGTGAAATAGAACCAGTACTTGTGGCCGAACACGCCGTTCTTGTCGAACAGCGAGGTGCCGCCGCCCGGATCGACGACCGGCTTTCCGTCGTGCATGTAGGGCAAGACGTCGGCCGGACGGGTCTTCGTCACGGTCGCTCCCCTGACCTTGCTCTCGAAGGTCTTTGCCTCGAGCGACGGGTAGAGCACCCCGGTGACGGCATGATTGTCGACGATCACGCCGCCCGAGAAATCCTCCTGGCGGACGCTGCGGAACAGATCGACTGTCGTGTTCACCATCCGGATCACCCCTTCCTGCCCGATGCCCGCGCATCGATCGCGATGATGGCAGGAAGGATCGGCCATACCTGTGACATTGCTCACCCCAGGATGAACAGGTTCATCCTGGGGTGGTGGGCTACTCAGGCACCGAATAGGCGAGGATCATCGACAGGTGGGCGAACGGGCGGCCGGTCTCGATGGCCCAGTCGTCGAACTGCGCCGCGGCGCGGGCGCGCACCGCCTTGCCCTTGCCACCCTCGGTCACGCCCCAGGTCTGCAGGGCGGCCTCGACCGACGGGCTGAAGATGAACGTGTCGCGGCCGACCATGCGCAGGAAGCGCGGCGCCGAATCGCCGCCGAATTGGCTGAAGCGCTGGGCGAGCGCCTCCCACAGTTCCAGGGTCCGGCCGGCCGGCCAGGAGGCCAGCCAGCGGCCGAAGCCGCCGGCCTCCGCCGAAATCATGCGCAGGGCCGAAGCATTGGGCGGTACGGATTTGAGCTTGCCCCAATGGCGGATCAGCCGCGTATCGCCCATCAGCGGCTCCAGATCCTCTTCGGTCATGGCGGCCACGGCGTCCGGCACGAAACCGTGAAACACCGCCTCGAATGCCGGCCATTTCTGATCGACGACCGAATGCTTGATGCCGGCCCGGAAGATCCTGAGGCACAGCAGCGACAGGTACCGGCCGTCGGGCAGGGCGGCGAGTTCCGCGGACGTCCTGACCATCGGCAGGGCGTCGCGCAGGGCACTTTCGCCGCGCCGCTCGATCGCGCGGGCCAGGATCGGTTCGAACGGGATCATCGGGAAACGGCCTCGAACGGGAAGATGCTTCGATCTTAGACGAAGCGTTCGACCGGGACGAGGGGAGTGGGGGGCATCATTCTGAGCGGCCAAGCACCTGCCGGAGCCGTCGATGACCCTGCCCTTTCCCTTGCTCGACCCGCGCGAGCGCCACCACCGGATCGCCTCGCCGGTATCCGGCCTGTCGTTGTTCCTGCGCCACCTGCCACCGACCGGTCGCCCGAACGGCCGGGCGGTGCTCTATGTCCATGGCGCGAGCTTTCCCTCGGCGCTGTCGATCGCCCACCGCTTCGACGGGCGATCGTGGCGTGACGACCTCGCGGACGCCGGGTTCGACGTCTGGGGGTTCGATTTCCTGGGGTTTGGCCATTCCGACCGCTATCCGGAGATGGCCGCTCCGGCCGAGGCCCATGCGCCGCTCGGCCGTGCCGGTCCCGCCGCACGCCAGATCGAGGCCGCCGCGCGGTTCGTCGCGGCGCATCATGCCATCGCCCGGCTGTCGATCGTCGCCCATTCCTGGGGCACGATCGCGGCCGGACGCTGCGCGCAGGAATGCCCCGAACTGGTCGATCGACTGGTGCTGTTCGGGCCGATCGTCCGGCGCGAGGGCGAAGCGTCGGACGCGCCGGAGCCCGCCTGGTTTCCGGTCACGCTCGATGATCAATGGACCCGCTTCACCAAGGACGTGCCGGCCGGCGAACCCGCCGTGCTGTCGGGTCACCATTTCGCCGACTGGGGGCCGCGCTATCTGGCCAGCGACCCCGGCAGTGCCGACCGGCGGCCGGCGGCGGTGCATGTGCCAGGCGGGCCCAGCGCCGACGTGATCGACGCCTGGTCCGGGCGGCTCGCCTACGACCCGGCCGCCCTGGCACTGCCGGTCGCGATCATCCGCGGCGAATGGGACAGCTCGAGCACCGACGCGGATGCGCGCTGGCTGTTCGACCGGCTCGTCGCGTCACCTGTGAAGCGGGACGTCAAGATCGGCCGGGCGACCCATCTCATGCACCTGGAGACGGGCCGCACCGCGCTTCACGCCGAAACCCGCGCGTTCCTGCTGGGCGAATAGGCCATTTACCGTCATCCCGCGGCGGCGGGCTCAGTGGCTCAATTCGACCGGCTGCATGGTGGCCCGCGTGCCGTTGGTTTCGCCGGCGGCATGGGTCAGCAGGTCGAGCCGTTCGAGCAGGGGGCCGAGCGCCGCGAGCCGGCCGAGCGTCGTGCCGATCTGGCTACCGCCGCCGCCATCCTCGTCATCGCCCGACAGGCCGGTCATGAGCCGCTGCAGCGGCGAGCGCGGCTGGGGGTAGGGCCGCAGCACGATCGGCTGGCCGGGACCGATGCCGGCCGCATCCTTGGCCAGCCTGACCGCGACGTCGAGGCCGCCCAATTCGTCGACCAAGCCATTCTCCTTGGCCTGGGCGCCGGTCCACACCCTGCCCTTGGCGATGGCCTCGACCTTGGCAGGGTCCAGCTTCCGGCCGTCGGCGACATGGGCGATGAACGCGTGATAGACCTGGTCCAGCGAGCGCTCGAACCTTTCGTGCTGCGCCTGCGTGTAGTCGTGAAGCGTGCTTTCGATCCCGGCGTTCTGACCTTGCTGCACTTCGTCCCAGCTCACGCCGATCTTGTCCCACAGCCCGCTGGTGACGATCTTGCCGCCGAACACGCCGATCGAACCGGTCAAGGTGCCGGGCTCCGCCACGATCTTGTCTGCCGGAGCGGCGATGAAATAGCCGCCGGACGCGGCGGTATCGCCCATGCTGACCATCAGCGGCTTGCCGCCGTCATGGGCCTTTTTCAAAGCGCGCCAGATCGTCTCCGACGCGAGCGCCGAGCCACCGGGGCTGTCGATGCGAAGCACGATGGCCTTGACCGAGGAATCCCGGCTCGCCTGGTTGATCGCCCGCACCAGATCGTCGGAGGCCACGCCGTCGGCATCGCCGGTCGGGCCGCTGGCGCTGCGGCCGCTATGGATCTCGCCGACCGCGCGCAGCACGGCGATGACCTGGCCGGTCGGCGCGCCGACCTTGGCGGCGGCCAGATATTGCGGGCCGGTCATGACCCGGGTGCCGGCGCCCGACTTCTTCATCGCGGCATCCAGCGCCTCGTCGGCATAGCCGATATGGTCGACCAGATGTTTCGCCAGCGCGTCATCGGTCAGGTAGGGGCCATTGTCGATCAGGGTGCGAACCTCGTCGGGCTTCAACTTGCGATCCTGCGCGATGCCGTCGGCGGTCTGGTCGAACACGGATTTGATCAGCCCGGTGAAGGCCTCGCGATCCGTATCGGGCAGTTTGGTCTCGGTCAGCTGGGTCATGGCCGACTTATATTCGGCGCGCCGGTCGAACGACGCGGTCACGCCCAGCTTGTCGAGCGTGCCCTTGAAGAACGGCAGTTCGGCCGCGACGCCGGTCAATCCTATGGCGCCGACCGGCTGTAGCCAGATCTCGTCGAACGCGGTCGATAGATAATAAGCGCGCGTACCGCCGCTCAGGTCACCGAAACTTTCGGCGAAGGCATAGGCGAACTTGCCCTTGGCGCGGAATGCGGCGATGGCGTCGCGCAGTTCCTGCACCTGGGCCAGCCCCAGCGGCACCTCGCCCGTCCGCGCGACCAGTCCGCGCACCCGGTTGTCGTCTGCTGCCCGTCGGATCGCGTCGACCGTGTCGGCGAAGCTGATCGCATGGTCGCCCAGGAACTGATCGGCAAGGCCGATGGAAGCTTTCTCGGTCTGCGGTCGCTGGAAATCGAAGCGCAGGATCGTCGTGTCGGCGATCTGCGGCTTCTTGCCGGCGTAATGGAATGCCGCATAGAAGCCCAGCGAGACGATCGCGACGGCGAGTAGGCCGATCACGGCGAAGAACCACAGGAAGAAACGCATGGATGAGAGATCCTGATCGGAAGGCCGGCTGAGCGGAACGGGCTCAGCGATCGAGCCGGTGATACTCGGGGTTGGGCATCATGTCGGTCGCGGACGCCATGCGGTTGGACAGGTTGAAGAAGGCGGCCGTCTCGGCCAGATCGAAGATGTCCTCTTCGCCGAAACCCTCGCGGCGCAACGCATCGCGGTCGCCGTCGTCGACGAGATTGGGTGTCATGGTCAATTTCCAAGCGAAATCGAGCATGGCGCGCTGGCGGCCGTCGAGCTTGGCGACCCGGTAGTTGAGCGCGATCATCTCGCCCAGCTGAGGGTCGCCCGACAGCCGGCGCACCGCCTGGCCATGGGCGACCAGGCAATAATAGCAGCGGTTGGCCGACGAGACCGTGACGGCGACCATCTCGCGCTCGAGCTTGCTCAGGCCCGACGGCGCCAGCATCAGCTCGTTGTACATGGTGATGAAATTGCGCAGCTTGGCCGGGCGCAGGCTGTAGGCATGAAAGACATTCGGCACGAAGCCGAGCTTCTCGACGCATTTCGCGTAGATCGCGCGCAGATCCTCGTCCAGGCCGGCGGGATCGCTGGTGCCCAGGGCCGAGATATGGTCGGGTTGCGGCATCATGCTCCTCGAGGTCGCCATTGAAGGGGCGGCGAGCCTAGCACGAACGCCGGCCGGGGCGGCATCGGTCCGATTCGCACGATAGGGCGCCGCAAGAGGATCGGAACGTCGCATCCGGCGTTTACCATGCGACTCACTACATATCGGGGGATTTGCGTCATGACCGTCATCGTCGGGCTGGCAGACGCCACGCTGCATCTGGCCGATCTGATCGACCATGCCGCGTCGGGCGAAGAGATCATCATGGTCAAGGCCGGCCGGCCCGTCGCCCGGCTGGCCCCGATCGACCAGGACGGCTCGATCCTTCGTCGGCGCAACGCCCGCACCCTGCAGGCCGGCTTCAACGATCCGCCGTCCCAGCAGGTTCAGTGGTGCGGGAACGTCGGGCACCAAGTCACCTGACGATCCGACGATCGAAGCGCCGCTAGCCGCATTGCGCCCGATGCTGCAGCAGATGGTCGGCCAGCACCAGCGCCGCCATCGCCTCACCGACCGGCACGGCACGGATGCCGACGCAGGGGTCGTGGCGGCCCTTGGTCACGATCTCCGTCTCCTCGCCCGCAATCGTCACGGTTCGGCGCGGCTGCAGGATCGAACTGGTCGGCTTGACCGCAAAGCGCACGACCACGTCCTGACCGGTCGAGATGCCGCCCAGGATGCCGCCGGCATGGTTCGACAGGAAACGCACACCGTCGTTGCCCATGCGCATCTCGTCCGCATTCTCCTCGCCCGATAGGGCGGCCGCGGCGAACCCGTCGCCGATTTCGACCGCCTTCACCGCATTGATCGACATCATGGCGGCCGAGAGGTCGGCGTCGAGCTTGCGATAGATCGGGTTGCCGAGCCCGACCGGCACGCCCGAGGCCACGATCTCGATCACCGCGCCGATCGACGAACCGGCCTTGCGCACGCCGTCCAGATAGATCTCCCATTCGGCCGCCGCCACCGGGTCGGGGCACCAGAACGGGTTGCGCTCGATCTCGGCCCAATCCCACCGGCTGCGGTCGATCTTGTGCGGACCGACCTGGACCAGCGCGCCGCGGACCTGGATGCCGGAACCCAGCACGGCCCGGGCGACACCGCCGGCCGCGACCCGGGACGCGGTCTCCCGCGCCGACGACCGGCCGCCGCCGCGATAGTCGCGGATGCCGTATTTCGACCAATAGGTATAGTCGGCATGGCCGGGACGGAACTTGTCCTTGATCTCGCCATAGTCCTTGGACCGCTGATCCTCGTTCTGGATTTCCAGCGCCACGGGCGTGCCGGTGGTCAGGCCCTCGAACACGCCGGACAGGATGCGGACCTGGTCCGGCTCCTGCCGCTGGGTGGTGAAGCGCGACTGGCCGGGCTTGCGCCGGTCGAGCCAGTGCTGGATGTCGGCCTCGCTGAGGGCCAAGCGTGGCGGCACGCCGTCGACGACGCAGCCGATCGCGGGCCCGTGGCTCTCGCCCCAGGTGGTGAAGCGGAACAGCGCGCCGAAGCTATTGCCGGCCATGTTTCCCTAACCTCTGTTCGACCGGCCTCAGACGACGGCGATGTCCGGGGCGTCGACCGCCTTCATGCCGACGACGTGGTAGCCGCAATCGACGTGATGGATCTCGCCCGACACGCCGCTCGACAGGTCGCTGACGAAATACAGCCCACTGCCGCCGACGTCATCGCTCGAGACGTTGCGCTTCAGGGGCGAATTATACTGGTTCCACTTCAGGATATAGCGGAAATCGCTGATGCCCGAGGCGGCCAGCGTCTTCACCGGGCCGTAGGAAATGCCGTTGACCCGAATGCCCTGGCCGCCCAGGTCGACCGCCAGGTAGCGCACGCTCGCTTCGAGTGCCGCCTTGGCCACGCCCATGACATTGTAGTTGGGCATGACCCGTTCGGCGCCCAGATAGGTCAGCGTGATCAGGCTGCCGCCGTTCGGCATGATGGCGCTGGCGCGCTTGCATACGTCGGTGAACGAGAAGCACGAAATGTCCATGGTACGCAGGAAATTGCCGCGGGTCGTATCGGCATAGCGGCCCTTCAGCTCCTCCTTGTCGGAAAAGCCCACGGCATGGACGACGAAATCGATGGCGCCCCAGCACTCGGCAAGGGCCGTGAAGGTCCGATCCATCGAGGCTTCGTCGGTCACGTCGCATTCGACCAGGAAATCCGAACCGATGCCGGCGGCCAGCGGGCGCACGCGCTTTTCCAGCGCCTCGCCCTGGTAGGTGAAGGCGAGCTCCCCGCCTTGCGCATGGATGGCTTGAGCGATGTGCCAGGCGAGCGACATGTGATTCGCCACGCCCATGATCAGGCCTCGCTTGCCGGCCATGAGGGTCCCAACGTTCGCCATAAGAAGGCTGCTCCTGAATGCATGACGGTCAAAACTGGGCGGGATGCTACACGAAACCGCCCGGCGGCGGGAATCCCCGCTGGCGCGTGCTTGGAAAGGATGGATCGCCCCCGTAGAGTTGGGGACAGCCACCCCAGACTTTTCCCCGGGCGGCAGGATTGGCGCAAGGGATGATCGATCAGAACCTGAGCGAGCGCGAGCGTGCGCCGGCAACTCCCGGCCAGATCCGGCCGGCAAAGGCCGAAGGGGTCGGTCAGCGCCTCGTCCGCTTCATGCATCATGTGGTGAAGCGTTTCATCGAGGACGGCTGCTTCGCCGCCGCCGGCGCCTTGAGCTACACCACTCTCGTCTCGATCGTGCCCCTGCTGGCGATCAGCCTGGCCGTGCTGTCGGCCTTCCCGATCTTCGACAAGCTGCGCGAACGCGCGCTGATGCTGATGTTCGACAATTTCGTTCCCACGGTCGGCGCCACGGTCGAGGGCTATATCAGCAGCTTCGCGCAGAGCGCCGGCAAGACGACCGCGATCGGCCTGCTCGTGCTGGCGGTGACCGCGATCATGCTGCTGGCCACCATCGAGGATCGGCTGGATGCGATCTGGCGGGTCCATGCACCCCGGCGCTGGCTCGTGCGAGTGCTGACCTATTGGACGGTGCTGACGCTCGGCCCCCTGCTGTTCGGCGTCGGCCTGTCGCTGTCGACCAGCCTCAACGGCTTGACCCGCGATATCGCCGTGGTCGGCGCCTCGCAGCACCTGATCGAGGCCGCGCTCGAGGTGCTCGCCGCCTATGCGCCGTTCCTGCTGGAGACGGTCGGCTTCACCCTGCTGTTCTGCCTCATCCCCCATTGCCCGGTGCGCTGGCGCGACGGCGCGGTCGGCGCCGTGGTCGCGGCCCTGCTGTTCGAGGGCTGCAAGGCCGGCTTCACGCTCTATCTCGGCCATTTCAACGCCTATACCGCGATCTATGGCGCGCTGGCCGTGATCCCGATCTTCCTCTTGTGGATGTACCTGTCGTGGGGCGTCGTGCTGTTCGGCGCCGAAGTCGCGGCGGCGGTGCCGCTCTGGGGGCTGGCGGCCCCCGAGGAGGCGCTGGCCCAGGCGCGGGTCGATCTCGATTTGGGGCTGGCGGTGCTGGCGCAGTTGGCGGACCAGGGACGACGCGGCGGCTCCATGCCGTTCCGCGTGCTGGCGACGCAACTGGCGGCGCCGGTCGGCGTCCTGTCGAACTGCCTCGACCGGCTGCTGGCGGCCGGTTTCATCGCGGCCAGCGTCGATGGCGGCTGGGTCCTGGCCCGGGACTTGACGGCGGCCCGGCTCGTCGACCTGAAACGCGCGGTCGAGACCGAACCCGACTATCGGCGCGGCCGGCGCAACACGCGCCTCGGCCGTCAATGGCAGGCGGTCACCGCCGCGGAACAGGCAGCCTTGGACGTGCCGATCGCAAATCTGCTCGGCGAGGGGTGATCAGTATTTCGGCCGGACGCTGTAGCTGTGGCGCTTCGACCATTCTTCCAGGAAGTCGGTCAGCTCGCCGTCCTTGGCCGTCGGCAGCACGAGCTTCAGCGTCACGAGCTGGTCGCCCTGGCCGCCAAGCCCCTTGCCGCGCAGGCGCAGCACCTGGTCGGTGTTGGAACCCTTGGGAACCTTGAGCGAGACCAGCCCCTGCACCGTCGGCACGGTGACCGTCGCGCCCAGTACCGCCTCGGGCAGGGTCACGGGCAAGGTCATCAGGATGTCGTGGTCGCGCCGCGTGAACAGCGGATGCGGCTCGACCGTCAGTTCGACGAACACGTCGCCGGCCGGTCCACCGTTGGTGCCGGCGCCGCCCTGGCCCTTGAGACGCAGCGTCTGGCCATCCTGGGTCATGGCCGGGATGGCGACCTCGAGCACGCGCTGGTCCTTGATGATCAGGCGCTTCTTGGCGCCGATCGCGGCCTCGACGAAAGGCACGGTCAGCGATTGATAGATATCGGCGCCGCGCAGCTTCGGCCCGCTGCCCGTCGCCTCGCGCCGAAAGCCCCAACTGCGGCCGAAGAAGCTGTCCAGTCCATCATCGTCGAGCGGATTGCTGCGACCACGCCCGGTCCGCGTCGCGGCCTCGGCGGCGGCGACCTTGGTGTCGTATTGGCGGCGCTTGGCATCGTCCGACAGGACGTCGTAGGCGGCGGTGATGTCGTTGAACCGCCGGGCGCTCACCGGATTGTTCGGGTGCAGGTCCGGGTGCAGTTCTTTGGCAAGCTTGCGGTAGGACCGCTTGATCTCGTCGGGGCTGGCGTCGCGCCCGACCTGGAGGGTAGCGTAGGGATCCATGGTTGGGACTATCCTGCCAGCCGGTTAGCATTCCGTAAAGCTGCCGTGGGCAAAGGCTTGGATCGCGCGGCGCGTTCCGCCGCCGTTGGAGAAAAAGATGAACGAGGCCTCGGATCCCTACGATTTGTTCGACATCTGGTTTGCCGAGGCGAAGGCGAGCGAGCCGGCCGATCCGAACGCCATGGCGCTCGCGACCACGACTCCGGACGGCCATCCCTCCGTCCGCATCGTGCTGTTGAAGGGGCTCGATCGGCAGGGTTTCGTATTCTACACCAACGTCGAGTCGCGCAAGGGCGGCGAGCTGCAGGCCAATCCGCGGGCCGCTCTGTGTTTCCACTGGAAGTCGCTGAAGCGGCAGGTCCGGATCGAGGGACCGATCGTGCCGGCGACCGAGGCGGAGGCGGATGCCTATTTCGCCGGCCGGCCGCGTGACAGCCGGATCGGCGCCTGGGCGTCCCAGCAATCGCGACCGCTCGACACCCGGGCCACCTTCGAGGCGCGCATCCGCGAGTTCGACGCGAAATACCCGGGCGAGACGGTGCCGCGTCCACCGTTCTGGGGCGGCTTCCGCCTGACTCCGACCAGGATCGAGTTCTGGCAGGATCGGCCGTTCCGCCTGCATGACCGGCTGGTGTTCACGCCCGAGGGGGCAGGCTGGGCGATCGAAAGGCTGTATCCGTGACCGCCGGCCGGGCTGCGGCACTCCTGGGCCTGGTCCTGACGCTCGGCGCGTGCGGTGGGCCGGACAGGGCTACGAACGAAGCGGCGGCACAGCTCGCCTATCGCCGGGGTTTCGAGGCGATCGGCACCGGCGACTGGCTGACGGCCGAGCAATATCTGCTGCAGGCGAAGCAGGCTTTTCCCGACGATCCCTACGTGCTCCTGAACCTGGGCGTGGTCGCCCAGCGCCTCGGCCGGTTCGACGAGGCGCGGCGCTATTACCAGCAGGTGGTCGACCGCGCGCCGGACGTGGTGCCGGTCCAGGTCTCCGATCCCAAGGCGTCCGGCAAGACGCTGGCCGACCTGGCCCGCGCCGATCTCGCGACCCTGCCGAACTAACCCGAGGCTGGTGCTGCGGCGATGCCGCGCCTACATTCAGCGGCATGAGCGAAAATCCCGTCCTCCTCCTGACCGGCGCCAGCCGCGGCATCGGCCACGCCACGGTGAAGCGCTTCAGCGACGCCGGCTGGCGCGTCATCACCGTGTCGCGCGACGTCGTGCCGCCGGAATGCCGGCGCGATCCCAACTGGACGCAGCACATCACGGCCGACTTGGCCGATGCCAGCACCCTCGACCAGTTCATCGCCGACGTGCGCGACGAGCTGGGCGGCGGCGCGTTGCACGCGCTGGTCAACAATGCCGGCATCTCGCCCAAGACCCCGTTCCAGGAGCGGCTCGGCTGCCTTAACGGCGACCTTGCCGATTGGCACCAGGTGTTCCAGCTGAACTTCTTCACGCCATTGGCGCTCGGCCGCGCGCTGGCGCCGAACCTGGCCAAGGCCAAGGGGGCGATCGTCAACATCACCTCGATCGCCGGCCACGCGGTCCACCCGTTCGCCGGTTCGGCCTATTCGACCTCGAAGGCGGCCCTGTCGGCACTGACCCGGGAAATGGCGGTCGAATTCGCCCAGCTGGGCGTGCGTGTCAACGCGGTAGCGCCCGGCGAGATCGAGACGGCGATGCTGTCACCCAACACCGACGTGCTGATCCCGCGCATCCCGCTCAATCGCTTGGGCCAGCCCGATGACGTCGCATCGACGATCTTCTATCTGTGCGCGCCGGAATCGACCTACATCACCGGCACGGAGATCTTCGTGACCGGCGGGCAGCATCTGTTTTAAGGCTTCTATCGCGAACCCGTGATCGCCGGACCCGACCCTCGAACTACTCTCCCGCTCTTCCTATTTTCGTCATCTCCGGGCTTGACCCGGGGATCCACGTGGCAATTGCCGCGCGCCTCCAGCCGTCCATAATCGCGGGATGCCGGGTGGTTGGATCTACATCATGACGAACAAGCCGAACGGCATTCTCTATGTCGGCGTGACCCGCGATCTTGCCCGCCGAGCCTGGGAACATCGCGAAGGTTTGGCCGATGGCTTTACCAAGCGCTATGGCTTGAAGCGATTGGTCTATGTTGAGAAGCACGATGAGATCGTCGTGGCGATCCAGCGCGAGAAGAACCTCAAGCATTGGCGGCGTGCCTGGAAGGTTGCATTGATCCTCACGGAAAACCCCGAATGGGCAGATCTCTACGACCTGATCGGCTGAGATACGTGGATCCCCGGGTCAAGCCCGGGGATGACGACGAGAGAGGTCTGGGTATGAAGTCCATCGATTTGCCGGCGTTTCTTACCAGTGCGTCTATGGCAGTGATGTGCCCAACGAGGGCGTGTATATCGAATTGAATGACGCATCTACCGGCAGTCCAGAGACGGTGCTCTTCGCATTTCGATCTGATGCTACCGGCGAAATCACTCTCGATGCCTATCGAGAGAACATCCCGCTTGCGCTCGTCGAATTGTTTATCGCGCGCGTGCACGCTGAACTCCAGCGGTAGAGGGCGCTATCAGCAGCAGCGCTTGCTGAAGCCGTCGATCCAGGCGAGGCGGATGTCGAGCAGCTGTATTTGCAGGGACAACCAGTCCTTGAACAGGTTGGCGCCGTCGCTCTGTTCCTCCAGTTCGACGAAGCGCAGGCGTTCTGCCGTGGTGAGCGTGCGCAGCAGGGCGACCTGTTCCTGCCGCTCCGGCGGCGTCAGCAGATGCAGGAAGCGCATCTTCAGCGCCACGACCAGGCGGCTCAATTCGGTATTGGGCGTGCGGATCGGTGCCTGCAGCAGGCGCAGCAGCATCTCGTGACCGGACGGGGTCAGGGTCAGGCGCGGGTCCTTCTGATCCCCGTCCTCCGGCAGGGTCTCGACCACGCCTTCGGCGCGCAGCAGTTCGATCGAGATGCCCATCAGGTCGAGCGACGGGCCGACGATACGGCTGGTGAACAGGCGCACGTCGGCCGCGATCTCGCCATAGGTGCGCGGCTTCGTCGCGAGCGCGCCCAGGGCCGCGATCCGCACGGTCTCGATCGGGACGAGCGAGTTGTCGCGATACATCAGGCGGCGACGGCGCGGCGCAGCATGAGGCGGCTCCACACCTCGCTCAAGGAGTCGACCAGGTGGTCGATGTCCTGGTCGGTATGGAGCGGGGTCGGCGTGATGCGCAGGCGCTCGGCGCCGCGCGGCACGGTCGGATAGTTGATCGGCTGGATGTAGATGCCGTGGCGGTTCAGCAGGTCGTCCGAGGCGCGCTTCACCAGCCGGGCGTCGCCGACCAGGATCGGCACGATGTGGGTCTCGCTCGGCATCACCGGGATGCCGGCGGCAGCCAGGCGGCGCTTGACCTCGGCGACGTTCGCCTGCTGGCCGTCGCGCTCGACCTGGCTCGTCTTCAGGTGCTGGATCGAGGTGCGGGCACCGGCGGCGGTGACCGGCGTCATCGAAGTGGTGAAGATGAAGCCGGCGGCATAGGACCGGACGAAATCGACCATGGCGGCGGAGCCGGCGATATAGCCGCCGTGACAGCCGAACGCCTTGCCCAGCGTACCCTGGATCACGGTCAGCCGGTCCATGACGCCGTCCCGTTCGGCGATGCCGGCACCGCGCGCGCCATACATGCCGACCGCGTGGACCTCATCCAGATAGGTCATGGCGCCATATTTGTCGGCGACGTCGCACAGTTCGGCGATCCGGCCGATGTCGCCGTCCATCGAGTAGACGCTCTCGAACGCCACCAGCTTGGCGCGGTCTGCCGGCGCTTCCGCCAGCAGCCGATCGAGGTCGGCAGGGTCGTTGTGCCGGAAGATGCGCTTTTCGGCGCCGGAATGCTTGATGCCCTCGATCATCGAGGCGTGGTTGAGCGCATCCGAATAGACGATGCAGCCGGGCAGGTGCTTGGCGATGGTCGACAGCGCCGCCTCGTTCGCGACATAGCCGGTCGCGAAGATCAGCGCCGCTTCCTTGCCGTGCAGGTCGGCCAGCTCACGCTCCAGCTTCACATGCTCGTGGCTGTTGCCGGAGATGTTGCGCGTGCCGCCGGCACCGGCACCGACGCGGTCGAGCGCGTCGTGCATCGCCGCCAGCACCTTGGGATGCTGGCCCATGCCCAGGTAGTCGTTGGAACACCAGACCGTGACCTCGCCGCCGGTGCCATGGTGCCAGGCGCGCGGGAAGGCCCCGACCTTGCGCTCCAGCTCGGCGAATTCCCGGTAGCGCCCTTCCTGCTTGAGCGCGTCGATCCGGTCGGCGAAAAACAGTTCGTAATCCATCGGCAACGTCCTAGGGGATGGCTTCGGATACCCGTCCACCTCGACAGGCACGACCATCAAACCAAAAGATCATGTCCGGCGCCTGTGATCCAGATCTCTGCGCCACGGCGGCCGGTTCCTCGGACTCATCATGCGCCGCCCCGAAACGCAAGCGGCGGGACGGCTTGTCGCACCGGGCGCAACACCCCATGCGATGGGCGCATGACCAGATTTAAGCGCGGCGGCTCGAGCCGCAAGCCCTGCCACTGCGCGCGTTCCCGGATTCGTCTCTCGCGGTCGACCTTCCTGGTTTCCGGCAGGTCCGCTCGGATCGCGACCTGGCCACAGGCGAGTTCTTCTCATGAAACGCCTACAGGTTGATCAAAGGGAAGGGAACCGGCTGCGACATAAAAGATCGGGGGCGAACCGCTTCAAAACAATTGACTTGCGCCCCTCGGCATAGCGCAATCTTGCGGTCATGAAGGTCACTGCGTCGCATGAAGCGCGGGACCGTGCAGGATACGGGTCGATCACGATCGGCGCGTTGGGGCTTGGACGATCGAGGGGAAAAAAATGCGAAGGATTTTCAGTCGCCTGGCGGCGCTTTTCGTCGTCGCCGGGCTAGCCTTGCCGTTGGCCGTCCCGGCCTCGGCGGCGACTCTGCGCTGGTCGAACGACGGCGACGTCAATTCGATGGATCCCTATGCGCGCAACGAAACGTTTCTGCTGACTTTCCTGCTGAACATCTACGAGCCGCTGGTCCGCCGCTCGAAGGACCTGAAGGTCGAGGCCGCACTCGCGACCGAATGGGCGCAGACGGCCCCCGATACCTGGCGCTTCAAGCTGCGCCAGGGCGTGAAGTTTCAGGACGGCACGCCCTTCACTGCCGACGACGTGATCTTTTCCTATCAGCGGGTCCGGCAGCCCAGCTCGAACATGAACAGCAATTTCGTGACCGTTAAGGATCTGAAGAAGATCGACGACTTCACCGTCGAATTCGTCACCAACGGTCCCGACCCGATCCTGCCCGAGGAAATCACCAACTGGGCCATCATGTCTAAGGCATGGTGCGAGAAGAACAACGCGGCCGTGCCCGCCGATCTCGGCAAGGTGACCGAAGAAAGCTTCGCGACCCGCAACGCCATGGGCACCGGGCCGTACATGCTGAAGGAACGCGTGCCGGACGTGCGCACCGTGCTGGTCGCGAACCCGACCTGGTGGGACAAACCGGTCGGCAACGTGACCGAGGCCGTGTTCACCCGTATTGCCAACCCGTCGACCCGTGTTGCTGCCCTGCTCTCGGGCGAGATCGACTTCGTCTACACCGTGCCGCCGCAGGACGTCGACCGGATCTCGACCACCCAGGGCACCAAGATCATCAAGTCGCCGGAACTGCGGACGATCTTCTTCGGCATGGACCAGCTCCATGACGAATTGATCGACAGCAACATCAAGGGCAAGAACCCGTTCAAGGACGAGCGGGTGCGCGAGGCGTTCTATCGCGCGATCGACGAAAAGGCGATCGTTACCAAGGTCATGCGCGGCCAGGCTGCCGAAACCGCGCTGATGATCGCGCCCGGCGTCAACGGCTTCGACAAGGCCTTGAACGAACGGCCGGCCTATGATCCGGCCAAGTCGAAGAAGCTGCTGGCCGACGCCGGCTACCCGAACGGCTTCGAGACCGGCATGGATTGCCCGAACGACCGCTACGTCAATGACGAGGCGATCTGCCAGGCGGTCGTCTCCATGCTGGCCAAGGTCGGCGTCAAGGTGAACCTGCTGGCGCAGACCCGCCTCAAGTTCTTCGGCAAGATCGGTGCGCCCAACTACGGCTCCAGCTTCTACATGCTGGGCTGGACGCCCTCGACCTACGACGCCCACAACATGCTGGCTTCGCTGGTCGCGACCCGCACGCCGGCCGCCGGCCTCGGCGACAACAACGACGGCGGCATCTCGAACGCCCAGGTCGATGCCGACATCAAGGCAATCCAGGTCGAGACCGACGCGAAGAAGCGCCAGACGCTGATCTCCGATGCGCTGGGCGTGATCAAGAACCAGTATCTCTACATCCCGCTGCATCAGCAGGTCGTGGTCTGGGCTGCCCGCAGCAACGTGAATGTGGCGCAGATGGCCGATAATTATTTCTACCTGCGCTTCGTCACGGTGAAATAGCCGATCTTCCGTCCGCAGACGTCGTGGACCGCCGTCCTTCGGGACGGCGGTGCCCGATTGGGAAAGTGTAACGATGCGAATGATCCTTGGTCGATTTTCCGCAGCCCTGTGTGCGGTCGGGCTGGCGGCCACGCTCACTGTCGTGCCAGGCATCGGCTCCGCGCCGGCCGCGGCGGCGACGTTGCGCTGGTCGAACGACGGCGACGTCAATTCGATGGATCCCTATGCGCGTCAGGAAACCTTCCTGCTGTTTTTCATGCAGAACATTTACGAGCCGTTGGTCCGGCGCTCCAAGGACCTGAAGCTCGAAGCGTCGCTCGCCACCGAATGGACGCAGACGGCGCCGGACGTCTGGCGGTTCAAGCTGCGCCAGGGCGTCAAGTTCCAGGACGGTACGCCGTTCACCGCCGACGACGTGTTGTTCTCGTTCCAGCGCATCCGGCAGCCGACCTCGGCTCTGAACAGCAACGTCGCCACGGTTCAGGACCTGGTCAAGGTCGATGATTTCACGGTGGATTTCCACACCAAGGGTCCGGATCCGATCCTGCCAGAGGAGCTGACCAACTGGGGCATCATGTCGAAGGCATGGTGCGAGAAGAACAACGCCAGCATCCCGGCCGACCTCGGCAAGGTGACGCAAGAGAATTTCGCGACCCGCAATGCCATGGGCACCGGGCCATACATGCTGAAGGAACGCGTGCCGGACGTGCGCACCGTGCTGGTCTCGAACCCGACCTGGTGGGACAAGCCGGTCGGCAACGTGACCGAGGCCGTGTTCACCCGTATCGCCAACCCATCGACCCGCGTGGCGGCCTTGCTCTCGGGCGAAATCGATTTCGTCTATACCGTGCCGCCGCAGGACGTCGAGCGCATCTCCAGCACCCAAGGCACCAAGATCATCAAGTCGCCGGAGCTGCGGACGATCTTCCTCGGCATGGACCAGGCGCACGACGAGCTGGCCGAGAGCAGCGTCAAGGACAAGAACCCGTTCAAGGACGAGCGGGTGCGCGAGGCGTTCTATCGCGCGATCGACGAGAAGGCGATCGTGGACAAGGTGATGCGCGGCCAAGCCCAGCCGACGGCCCTGATGGTCGCGCCGGGCATCAATGGCTTCGACGAGTCGCTGAACGAACGGCCGGCCTACGATCCGGCCAAATCGAAGAAGCTCTTGGCCGATGCCGGCTATCCGAACGGCTTCGAACTGGGCATGGATTGCTCGAACGACCGCTATGTCAACGACGAGGCGATCTGCCAGGCGGTCGCGGCGATGCTGGCCAAGGTCGGCGTCAAGGTGAACCTGCTGGCCCAGACCCGCCTCAAGTTCTTCGGCAAGATCGGCTCGCCCAACTATGCGTCGAGCTTCTACATGCTGGGTTGGACGCCCTCGACCTACGATGCCCACAACATGCTGGCCTCGCTGGTCGGCACACCGAAGCCCGGTGCCGGCATCGGCGACAACAACGACGGCGGCATCTCGAATGCCGAGATCGACCGCGACATCGACGCGATCCAGGTCGAGACCGACCAGAAGAAGCGCCAGGCGCTGATCTCCCGGGCGCTCGGCATCATCAAGGACGAATATCTCTATATTCCGCTGCACCAGCAGGTCGTGGTCTGGGCCGCGCGCAGCAACGTCGACGTGGCGCAGATGGCGGATAATTTCTTCCCGCTGCGTTTCGTTACCGTGAAGTAGCCGACGCCGTGCAGTCGATCCTCCCTCCCCCTGCCGCGATGACGTGCCCATGATCGTTTTCCTGCTGCGCCGGCTGCTGCAGTCGCTGGCGGTCATGCTGGCGGTGGCGCTGATCGCCTTCACGCTGTTCCGCTTCGTCGGCGATCCGATCAACGGCATGGTCGGGCAGGATGCGACCCAGGCCGAGCGCGAAGCGTTGCGCCAGAGCCTGGGCCTGAACGATTCGGTCGTCGTGCAGTTCGGCCGCTTCGTCGGCCGGACCGTGCATGGCGAATTCGGGCTCAGCTACCAGCTGGCCCGGCCGGTCAACCAGATCATCCTGGAGAAGATGCCGGCGACGCTCGAACTGTCGTTCGCCGCGGGCGTGTTCGCCCTCGTGGTCGGTGTGACGCTGGGCGTCTTCACGGGGCTGCGGCCGCGGTCGGTCGCGTCCCGGCTGCTGCTCGCCGGCTCGCTGGTCGGCGTGTCGCTGCCGACCTTCCTGATCGGCATCCTACTGATCCTGGTGTTTTCGGTCTGGCTCGGCTGGTTGCCGTCCTACGGGCGCGGGCCCACCGTGCAGTTCGGCTGGTGGTCGAGCGGGCTGTTCAGCATCGACGGCTGGCGGTCGCTGATCATGCCGGCCTTCACGCTCGCGCTCTATCCGATGACCTTGATCATCCGGCTGGTGCGGGCCGAGATGCTGGAGGTGCTGCGCACCGACTACATCAAGTTCGCGCGCGCCCGCGGCCTGACCAACCGGGCGATCAACTTCGGCCACGCGCTCAAGAACACGCTGGTGCCGGTCATCACCATCACCGGTGTCCAGGTCGGCTCGATCATCGCCTTCGCCGTCATCACCGAGACGGTGTTCCAGTGGCCGGGCATGGGCCTGATGTTCATCCAGGCGGTGAGCTATGCCGACATCCCGGTCATGTCGGCCTACCTGGTGCTGGTGGCCCTGTTCTTCGTTCTGATCAGTCTGGTGGTCGATCTCTTGTATTACCTTGTCGATCCGCGCCTGCGGATCCAGCGCGGAGGCGGCCATGGCCGCTGAAGCGAGGGCCGGCTTCGCCCGGCGCCTGTGGGATGGCGATCTCGCCTACAGTTTCCGCAATTCGCCGGTGGCGATGGTCTCGGCCTTCGTCACCCTGCTGATGGTGCTGGGCGCGCTGTTCGCCCCGTGGATCGCACCGCACAACCCGTTCGACCTCTCGACCATCAGCCTGCTCGATGCGGGCGATCCGCCTCAATGGGTCGACGGCGGATCGCCAGACTTTCCGCTCGGGACCGACGAACAGGGCCGCGACATATTGTCGGCCATCCTGTTCGGCTCGCGCATTTCGTTGGGCGTGGGCCTGTTCTCGACCTTGTTCGCGCTGGCGCTTGGCGTGTCGGTCGGCCTGATCGCGGGCTGGCGCGGTGGTGTTACCGACGCGTTCATCATGCGCATCGCCGACGTGCAGCTGTCCTTCCCTTCGATCCTGGTCGCCCTGTTGATCGACGGCATCGTGCGCAGCACCCTGCCTCATGACGAACAGGATCGGATCGCGATGTTCGTGCTGGTCGGCTCGATCGGCCTGTCCGGCTGGGTGCAGTTCGCGCGGCTGGTGCGCGGCTCGACCATGGTCGAGCGCAACAAGGAATATGTTCAGGCGGCCCGCGTCATCGGCGTGCATCCGATCCGCATCGTCGTGACCCACGTGCTGCCGAACGTGCTGACACCGGTGCTGGTCGTGGCGACGATCTATTTCGCCTTCGCCATCATCACCGAGGCGACCTTGTCGTTCCTCGGCGTCGGCGTGCCACCGACCGAACCGTCGCTGGGCACGCTCATCCAGGTCGGCAACGGCTATCTCTTCTCCGGCGAATGGTGGATCACCGTGTTTCCTGCTGCCACGCTGGCGGCCCTGGTCCTTTCGGTCAACCTGCTGGGAGATTGGGTGCGCGACGCGCTCAATCCGAAGCTCCAATGAGCGCGCTGCTCGAACTGCGCCACATCCGGATCGAATTGCCGACCCGGCGCGGCACGCTCGTCGCGGTCGACGATGTCAGCTTTTCGATCGGCGAGGGCGAAGTGCTGGGTGTGGTCGGCGAATCCGGCGCAGGCAAATCGATCACGGCGGCCGCGATCATCGGCCTGCTCGAACCGCCGTTGCGCCTGACCGGTGGCGAGATCCTGCTGGACGGTGACCGCATCGACAACCTGGCGCCGGAGGCGCTGCGCCGGGTGCGCGGCAAGCAGATCGGCGCAATCTTCCAGGATCCGCTGACCAGCCTCAACCCGCTCTACACCATCGGGCGGCAACTGGTCGAAACCATCCGCACGCATCTGGCGCTCAGCGACAAGGCGGCCCGCGCCCGGGCGATCGAGTTGCTGCAGGAAGTCGGCATTCCGGGCGCGTCCGAACGGTTCGACGCCTATCCCCATCAATTTTCCGGTGGCATGCGGCAGCGGGTCGTGATCGCCCTGGCGCTGGCGGCCAACCCGCGCCTGATCGTGGCCGACGAGCCGACCACGGCACTGGACGTCTCGACTCAGGCGCAGATCATTTCGCTCTTGAAACGATTGTGCCGGGACCACGGCACTGCGGTCATGCTGGTGACCCACGACATGGGCGTGATCGCAGAGACCGCCGACCGGGTCGCCGTCATGTATGCCGGTCGCGTGGCCGAGATCGGGCCGGTGCGCCAAGTGGTGAAGCATCCGCAGCACCCTTATACCGTCGGCCTCATGGGCTCGATCCCGTCGATCGGCGAGGTGCGCGAGCGGCTGCCGCAGATCGACGGCGCGATGCCGCGCCTGGGCGCTATCCCGCAGGGCTGCGCCTTCAATCCGCGCTGTCCGCAGGTCATGGACCGATGCCGCGTCGAACGACCGGACCTGCTGCCGGCTGACGATACCCTCGCCGCCTGCTGGCTGCATGACCGGGAGGTCGTCCATGGCTGATACGGTTCTGCGCCTCAACGACGTCCGGCGCCAGTTCGACGTCTCGGCGCCCTGGCTCGCCCGCGTGCTGAGCGGTACCGGCCATCGCACCCTGAAGGCGGTCGATGGGGTCAGTTTCGACATCGCGCGCGGCGAGACCTTCGCGCTGGTCGGCGAGAGCGGCTGCGGCAAATCGACGGTCGCCCGCCTGGTCGTCGGGCTCTACGAACCCTCGTCCGGCGCCATCGAGATCGACGGCACCGACATCGCCTCGCTGAAGACCCGGGCCGCCCAGGCGCCGGTGCGGCGCCGGGTCCAGATGGTGTTCCAGGATCCCTTCGCCAGCCTCAACCCGCGCTGGCGGGTCAAGGACATCGTCGCCGAACCGATCCGGACCCACAGGCTGATCCAGGGCGAGGCGGCGATCCGCGCCCGGGTCGACGAGCTGCTGCGTCAGGTCAGCCTGACCCCGGCTGACGGCGACAAGTTTCCGCACGCCTTCTCCGGCGGCCAGCGCCAACGCATCTCGATTGCGCGCGCGCTGGCATCCGAGCCGGAATTCCTGGTGCTGGACGAGCCGACCTCGGCGCTCGACGTCTCGGTCCAGGCCCAGATCCTCAACCTGATGAAGGACCTGCAGCGCCGCCTGGGCCTGACCTACCTGTTCATTTCGCACAATCTCGCGGTGATCTATCACGTGTCCGACAAGGTCGGCGTGATGTACCTGGGCCGGCTGGTCGAGATCGCGGCGAAGGCCGACCTGTTCGGTCGGCCGCAGCATCCCTATACCCGGCTGTTGCTCGACACCGTGCCGGACCTGGGCATGACGGGGCGCGAGCGGCTGCCGGTGCGTGGTGAAGTGCCGAACCCGATCGACCCGCCGAGCGGCTGCGCCTTCCATCCGCGCTGCCCGTTCGCCAACGAGCGTTGCAAGGCGGAACGGCCATCCCTGGTGACCAGCGGCGGCAACCTGGTCGCCTGCCACGCGGTGCAGGAAGGGCGGCTGCCGGAATGGGACGGTGCGGCTTAGAGCGCGTTCGTTCTTAGCTGAATCGGGATTCCCCCCGGCTCGAAAATCTGATTCAACATGACTGCTGGAGACGGAGGCCAGCAGTCATGGCTTGTCCCTATTCGAGTGATCTTCGCGAGCGCGTCGTAGCGTCGGTGGCGGGTGGCCGGACATGCCGGAAGACGGCATTGCTGTTCGGTGTGAGCGTTGCAAGCGTGGTGAAGTGGTCTCAGCGTTGGCGTCAGACCGGGAGCGTGCGGGCAAAGCCGATGGGCGGACACCGCCCCCTGGTGCTTCTGGCCGAGCGGGACTGGCTGCTTGCCCGGCTCGAGGCGTCGCCGGACGTGACGTTGCGGGGGCTGCAGGCCGAATTGGCCGAGCGCGGCATCAAGGTCAGCCACAATGCCATCTGGAAGCTGTTCGCCGTCGAAGGGATCAGCTTCAAAAAAAAGCCTGCACGCCAGCGAGCAAGATCGGCCGGACGTGGCACGGCGCCGGGTACGGTGGAAGAAGTACCAGGGGCGGCTTGACCCCCAGCGCCTGGTCTTCATTGATGAGACCTGGGCCAAGACCAACATGACGCGGACGCACGGCCGCAGCAAACGCGGCCAGCGGCTGGTCGCCAAGGTGCCGCATGGGCATTGGCGAACGCTGACCTTCGTCGCCGCCCTACGGGCCGATCGGATCGAAGCGCCCTGCGTCTTCGACGGGCCGATCAACGCCCGCAGCTTCACCGCCTATGTCGAGCAGGTGTTGATCCCAACCCTCAAGCCCGGCGACATCGTGATCCTCGATAATCTCGGCAGCCACAAAGGCCGACCCGTTCGCCGAGCGCTCAAACAAGCCGGCGCTAAGCTCCTGTTCCTGCCGCCCTACAGCCCCGACCTCAACCCGATCGAGCAGGTCTTTGCCAAGCTCAAGACCTTGCTGCGCAAGGCCGGCGAGCGGACCATCCAAGCTACTTGGCAGCGCATCGGCAAG